>JBAUOX010000403.1:0-8070 GCA_049579985.1 Isosphaeraceae bacterium
CACCTTCTTCTCATCGCCCGACCTGAACGTGCTGCCCGTATCTCCAGCCGTGTGCGATCGAGCCGCACGGATTCGGGCGGAATACGGGTTCAAACCTCTGGACTCCTTGCACCTGGCCGCCGCCGTCGAGCATGGCTGCACGCGCTTTCTGAGCAACGACGCTCAATTGAAGAGGTTCCCTGACATCCTTGTGGAAATTCTCTCGTGAGCCTGGTCCCTGACGGCGCGATCGATGCCGGTGATCAGTTGGGCAGCGGCGAGCGGCGAGAGAGTCGAAGCGGCCACCCACGTTTCCTTGATGCCAGAACCTGGATGGCCCCTCCGCTACAGGCGTTGATGGCTCCCTGAACTCCGGTTTTCTCTACCACACGCTCGTCCAGTACCTGTGAAGAGTTGGTCTTGTACAAGCTGTTTGGGCAGTGGTCTCCTGACCCCCCCGCCCTCTGCGACCGCCGGTCTCCCAGTCCCCGACCGGCGGCGCCGCGCTTGAAGTCCCTCGCCGAACGAAACAAATTCGCAACGACAGCGGTCGGGATCAAAAGGCGGTCAAGACCAACTTTTGCAGCATGCCACCCCTGGACCACGTTCCCCCCGTCCTGTCCCGGTCAGGCCGATGAAGGCAACGATTTCGTCCCTTTGCCTGCCTTCAACCTCACATGCCCTTCATTTAATCTTCATGGCGAGTTGTTAGGATATGCTGGTCTCGAAAGACCGAGTCGTCGAGGGTCTGCGCATCGGGGAGGGTACTGACTGATCGCCGATGTTTGCCGGATTCGGTAAACTCAGGCTTTCGAGAGACTTTCACCCACCTCGAGGCCGACTCATGAGGCGACTCGTGAGGCTGCTGAAGAAAGGTCCAGTAGCCCCTCAACCTCGCGCTGGCCTCGTTGATCTGATCACACAAGCCAATCACGACTTCTCCCGCAAGACAGGAAGAGATCCCGATGTTCTTGATGCCTAGAGAACTGGCAATGGCCGGCCTGGCCCTGGCGGGCTTGAGCCTCGCTGGCTGCGGGTCGAATGAGACCGACACCGCCCCCGGACCGAGTGGAAGCAAGGCGGCCGCCACGGTCGTCGTGGACGGATCCAGCACCGTGTATCGGATCAGCAAGGCCGCCCAGGAAGCGTTCGAGGCGGTCAATCCTGATGTCACCGTGGTCGTGGACAATCATGGAACCGGCGGCGGGTTCAGTCGCTACCTCCAAGGCGAGGTGGACATCGTCGACGCCTCGCGCACAGCCAAGCCGGACGAGGAGTCGAAGGCCAAGGCCCAGGGGATCGAATGGACGCGGTTCCTCGTCGGCTACGACGGCATCACCCTGGTGGTCAATTCCAAGAACACATTCGTGAAGTCGCTCACCGTCGACCAGCTCAAGAAGCTCTGGCAGCCCGACTCCAGCGTCAGGACCTGGAAGGACCTCGATGCCTCCTGGCCCGACCGCAAGATCATTCTCTACTCCCCCGACAACGACTCGGGAACGTTCGAGTTCTTCACCGAGGCGATCGTCGGCAAGGCGAAGAGCCAGCGCGACGGCGTGCAGCAGAGCTCTGACGACAACACGCTCGTGAGCGGCGTCGCCCATGACGAGGACGGTATGGGTTACTTTGGCTACGCCTACTATGCGGCCAACAAGGAGCGGCTGAGGGCCGTCGCGGTTCAGAACGGTGCCGATGCCAAACCCTTGCTGCCCAGTCCCGAGACGATCGCCGACAAGTCGTACAAGCCGCTCTCGCGCCCCTTGTTCATTTATGTCAAGAACTCGGCGGCGCGGCGCCCGGAGATCAAGCAGTTCCTCAACTTCTATCTGGAGAACATCCAGAAGCTTGCGGTCAAGGGGGGATACGATCCTCCAACCGCGGAAGAACTGAAAGAGAACAAGGACACGCTGGCCAAGCTCTACCCTGGAGCGGAGACGGCAGCGACCGCACCCGCCGCGGGCTCGCAGCCATCCCCCGCCGGCAAGTGATCCCACGGCCTCAGCCCGCCGGGACGCACTGGCTCGCCTTGGTCCTTGCCTGGTTCGACGGCGAGCCGATCTGAACTGGAGAACCGCGAACGTGACCACCCCCGAGCGATCTGCCGCCGATTCCGTGGCGGTGATGAAGCCCGATCACCCGGCCACCGAAGACCTTTGGTCGGGACATCCCCGCTTTCTCGCCTTCTGGGAGCTGGCGATCGCCGTGGTTCTGGCCTTCTGTGCGGTGGTCACGGTGCTGACGACGCTGGGGATCGTGCTGGTGCTGAGCATCCAGACCGTGGAGTTCTTCATGGAGTCCAAGGTCGGAATCCTGGAATTCCTCCTGGGCACCGAATTGAAGCCCGACGCTACGCCCCCGAAGTTCGGCATACTGCCCCTGGCCTGGGGAACCTTCGCCATCGCCTTCGGCTCGTCGTGCATTGCCTTGCCGATCGGCCTCTTGAGTGCGATCTACCTGAGCGAATACGCCCCGCGCAGGCTGCGCGGTGTTCTCAAGCCGGCTCTCGAGTTGCTGGCGGGAATTCCGACCATTGTCTACGGCTACCTCGCCTTGCTGCTGGTCACACCGGTTCTCAAGGCGATCTTTGAACCGCTGGGAATCCGGGTGCCGCAGTTCAACGCTCTGTCCGCCTGCATCGTGGTCGGGGTCATGATCATCCCCCTGGTGTCGTCGCTCAGCGAGGACGTGCTCTCGGCGGTTCCGCGGGGCTTGCGCGAAGCGGCCTACGCGCTGGGGGCGACCAAGTTCGAGGTCTCGACCCGGGTGGTGCTACCCGCGGGGCTCTCCGGGGTCGTCGCCTCGTTCATCCTGGCGATCAGCCGTGCTGTGGGCGAAACCATGGCTGTCGTCCTGGCGGCGGGAATGCTGCCCCAGATCACTCTGAACCCCCTCGAGTCGCTGGAAACCATGACCACCTATATTGTCCAGGTGATCAGCGGCGAGGCATCGTACGGGACGGCAAAATACCTCTCGCTCTTTGCCGTCGGCCTGTCCCTCTTCGCCATCACCCTGGGCCTGAACATCATCTCGGGCCTGGTGCTGAGGCGATATCGCGAGGTCTATCAATGAGCGAGACGGCCGCACCGCGATTCCGGCCACGCCGGATGATCCGCAGCCTGCTCGGGCCAATCTTTGGCACCGCCTGCTTCCTGGCGACCCTCACCGGCGTGATCGTGCTGGTGGTGCTGCTGGGGTCGATCCTCTATGCCGCGCTCGAGGGGAAGCCGGACAACCCATGGTACGCGATCGGGGCCAACCTGCAGGAGCTTTGGGGGCTCGTCAGAACGGTCGCGCTGAACCGCAATTCGAGCGATCCGGCGGCGGCCGGCTACCGGGTCGGCATCGTCGGCAGTCTCTGGTTACTGGGCTTGGTCGCGCTCCTGGCGATACCGGTGGGCGTCGGGGCGGGCGTCTACCTCGAGGAATATGCGCCCCCGGGCCGGCTTCGGCGGATCATCCAGACCAACATCGCCAACCTGGCGGGCGTGCCCTCAATCGTCTATGGCATCCTCGGCCTGGCCTTGTTCGTGCGGGCATTTGGCGTCAAGGCCCTGGCCCTGGGCCCTTGCCTGCTGGCGGGCGCGCTGACGCTCAGCCTGCTGATCCTGCCGATCATCGTGATCACGACCCAGGAGGCGCTTCGCACCGTACCCGGCTCGCTCCGCCAGGCCGCGCTGGCCCTGGGAGCGACCCGCTGGCAGGTGGTCTCCGGCCATGTGCTTCCCGCGGCTCTTCCGGGCATCATGACCGGTACGATCCTCGGTCTCTCGCGGGCCATCGGCGAGACCGCCCCACTGCTCATGGTGGGCGCGGCGGGAACCATTCGCAGGCTGCCCAAGGGACCGCTCGATCGCTACACGGCGGTTCCGGTCGAGATCTACAACTACGCCAAAGAGCCGGACCGAATGTTCCAGACCATCTCGGCGGGGGGAATTGTGATCTTGCTTATCCTCTTGCTCTCGATGAACGCCGCCGCCATCATGATTCGCAACCGGTTCCAGCGCTATCAGTGAGAAAGCCGGAAATCTCTTTTGGCATCAGCCATGACGAACTCATGAGTGTCAGAGAACCCCGTGTCGAACCGGTCACCTCGCCTTCCAGCCTCGCTCCACCGCCAGGGGCCGAGAAACCCATGGTCCTGACCACCCGCGGGCTTTCTGTCTGGTATGGTGCGGCACCGGCCCTCAAGGACATCACGATCGACATACCGCGCAACAAGATCACCGCGCTTATCGGGCCCTCCGGTTGCGGCAAGAGTACGCTCCTGCGCTGCTTCAACCGCATGAACGACCTGATCGCCGGCGCGCGGATGGAAGGGGAGATCCGGTTTGGCGGTGAGCTGATCTCGACCCCCAGCACCGACGCGGTCTCGCTGCGGCGGCGCATCGGCATGGTTTTCCAGAAGCCCAATCCGTTCCCCAAGAGCATCTACAACAATATTGCCTGGGGAGCACGAATCAACGGCTACCGCGGCGACATGGATGACCTGGTCGAGCGTTCGCTGCGCCGCGCGGCCCTCTGGGACGAGGTCAAGAACAAGCTCCATCGCTCCGGCCTGGATCTCTCCGGCGGCCAGCAGCAGCGGCTCTGCATCGCCAGGACCCTGGCCGTCGAGCCCGAGGTCATTCTCATGGACGAGCCTTGCTCGGCCCTCGACCCCATCTCCACGGCACGCGTCGAGGACCTGATGGACGACCTCAAGGCCGACTTCACGATCGTCGTCGTCACCCACAACATGCAGCAGGCGCGTCGGGTCAGCGACATGACGGCTTGCCTGATGCTCGACGAGACCGTGGCCGCAGAGATCCACCGCACCGGCATCCTCGCCGAGTTCAGCCCCACCGACCTGCTGTTCACCAACCCCAAAGACAAGCGAACCGAGGCCTATATCACCGGCCGGATCGGCTAAGGCCGTCACGATGGCCAGCGACAGCGCGGTCCCGGTTCATTCCCTGGCTCTCCTCAATTTCCTCTCCCCGTCGCCGACCTGAAAGAGGGCGCCTGTCACCCGCCCTTGCTCATCCTTCTGGAAGAGGAAGCGGGCGTCTGTGTGAGGCATGACAAACAGCGTAGCGGCCTGGGGCGGTGTATGTCATGCTGCCTCCAGCGCGGCGGGGCGGGATGATCACCGATCCTGCCAGCCGCCATGCCGACGACAAGCCCGCAAGTCAGGATTGCGGAGACAAGACCGTACCGAACGCGTCGCGCGGCCATGGGCGTGGTTTCCCTCGGGGTTGAGTGCGAGTCAGTGAGCGAACACGAAGCCGATCATTCCCGTCGCCTCAAGAGGCGAGACCTTCGGCAGTAAGCGAGCATCTCCGTAGTATAACCACTGCCTCCTGCTCAGTCGCATTGGCACAGTCGGCGACTTGGCGGTTCCAGGTTCCAGCGGGCTCCCCTCTTGTGGTATCTTGGTACCGTTCCAGACCTGAAAGAAAGTATACTATAGGGTCTGTTGCGGAATGAAGCGATCATTCACAACAAAAAATCATCGCTCACGGAGGTCACGATGCGTCTTGCTCCAGGGATGATGACGGCGGCCTTGGTTATTGCATCGACGGCGTCGGCAGCAGCGCGACCGGCCCAGGTTCGTCAGTCCGGCTCGCAACCCTCCGTGAAGTGGGTCGGGCAGGACGGGCACGACTACGTGGGGCCGAATAATCGGCCCGAGCCCAGCGAGATCCAGGACATGCATTTCATCCTCAGCGGGCTCGATCCCCAGCGGGAGATCTCGTTTGTGGACGTGACGACGGGGCAGGGGGGCGACCAGTGGCAGTACAATGCCCGGTCGTTCGCCTGGAAGGCCGAGCTCAAGCGGCCCATGGGCTCGCGCTCGGCCGACCTCTTCCTCGAGCCGGGCCACGTCGAGGCGCCTCGGAATTATCATGTCCTTTTCCGTTATGATAACGGAACGACCCATGAGTTCGACGTCCGCGGCCGCAAGGTGAGCCGCGGCCTGCGCATGCCCGGCGCGGCACTTCAAGCCCGCTGGATGGGACAGGAAGAGCAGGACCGCGTCGGCGCGGGGCCATCGGTGGGGCCCGACGGGGTTGCAGACGTCCGGATTCGCCTGACCGCTGTCTCGACCAGGGTCCCGGTCAAGGCCATGCGCGTCGAGGCTCCGGGGGCGATGAAATGGGAGTCGGGCTCCAATCCCGAGCTTCTGCCTGGTGCCGAGTACTGGCCCGACCCCAAGAAACCCGGAGAGGGAGACCTCTTCTTCCAACCCGATCGGGACCTGAAGGGGCAGAAGCTGAAGGTCCTGGTGCTTTACGCCAACGAGACGCTCGACGCGGCCACGGTTGCCGCCGGCCGGTGCGATCCAAAGTTGCGAATCCCCGAATCGCCCCTGCCGCGGATCAGCGAGCTATCCGCGACCGCCCGATGGGTCGGCCAGGATGGTCAAGACGTGACGGGCGCCGGCGATGTCCACGTCCGCCTTTCGAGACTGGCGCGGACGCCGGCAATCGCGGCGGCCGTCTTGACCGATTCGGTTCACGGGACATGGGTCTACCGCGGCAGCGATCGCATCAAGCTCAACGTGTCCCAGGGGGATATCACGGGGCCGCTGGCGATTCGGCCCGGCGCGGACCGCGGCTCGATCGACGTCTTCTTTGCCCCCTACCGCGACCTTGCTCGTTCGACCCTCACCCTGCGCCTGATCGACCCCGACGGCCGGATGTCCGTGGCCCGGTTCGACGGCGGCACGTGTGATCCCGGCCGCTGCGCTCCGCGACCTGCCGAGACCCGAGTCGCGGCCAAGCCCGGCGACGACCTGAACGCCCTGGCGAACCAGTACGGCACGGTGAGCCTGGCGGAGGGGACCTACCGGCTGCTTGGCCCGCTGGTGCTGAACCGGCCGGTGACGCTCACCTCCGAAGGTAAGGCGACGCTGGTTTTCGCTCAGGCCGCGACCGACGCACCCTGGACGGCGGCCATCAAGATTCACTGCGGCCAGACCACCTGCAACGGTTTCGCGGTGCGGTTCGCGGGGCCGATTCGCTGGGATCAAGAGGTCAGCTACGGGCCGGCCGTGATTGGCACGACCGACAACAACGATCAGGCTCACGCCGAGCTGAAGGTGAACATCGTCCTGACCCGGCTGGACCTGGAGATCCCGCCGGCCGCGGACCCCTCGAAGTGGATCGACGCGCTGCGGCTGATCCGGCTGACCAATGCTCGAGGCGGCATGATTGCCGGCAACATCCTTCGCGGCGGCCCGATCGAGTTCTTCGAAGGACCGTGGCATTTGCTCAATAACGATTTCCGGGGCACTCCCCCCGGGACCATCTCGCACGGCATCTTCGTCGGGCACGGCACGGATGACACGCTGATTCGGGGCAACAGGGCCAAGCCGGTCCAGCCTGAGGGCAAGACCTGGCGGTTTCTCGTGCTGACCCACCGCGGCTCGGGCGATCGAGTCGAAGAGAACATCATCGAGGACATCGGTTCCCTGGAAGGCGACACCATTCCCTCGTCCAACGAGCCGGAGATCATCCTGACGGAAGCCTATCACCTGACCTACGAGGGGCGAATTGCCGCACTCTCGGCCGACGGCCGGCTGGTCCGGATCTACCGGCCCCAGGGGCAGGAGACGGCTACCGGCGACGTCGTCTCGCTCTTGACGGGCCCGGCGGCCGGCCAGTTCCGGCGGATCGCCCAGATCATCGATCCCGAGACCTACCTGGTGGATCCCCCTATTCCCAAGGGCACCGAGGTGGTCTCGATTGCCCGCGGCTTCGTCGGCGAGAGCTTCCAGAAGAACCGGATCGACATCCGGGGCGGCCAGAAGTCCGCCGGCATGGTGCTGGTCGGCAACCACTTCGGCACCCGAGTGATCGGCAACCATCTGCTGGGAGGCGCCAACTCGATACGGTTCGCCGCCTGCCCCACCGAGACCCCCGTGGTCTGGGGATGGTCGCACGCTCCGTTCCTGGGAGCCGTGATCGAAGACAACATCCTCGAGGACGCCGCCGGCGGTGCGGTGCTCGGCGTGGAGCATTCGGCCAGGTACATCAAGTCGAACAAGGGGCGGACCTACATGACGATCGCCCTGAACCGCAACGTCGTTCGCTGGACCGAACCGTTCCT
>JBAUOX010000404.1:0-11608 GCA_049579985.1 Isosphaeraceae bacterium
TCCAGGATCGTGAACTCGACGCCGTCATAACGAAAGGTCGCTCCCGGCTCTGGCAGACGACCCAGGGCCTGAAAGGCCAGGCCGCCGACGGTCTGGAAGTCTTCTTCGGTGGGTAGGCGAAGATCGAAGCGGTCGTTGAGCAACTCGAGCGGCAGCGTGGCGTCAACCTCGAAACGCGAACCTCCCAGGGCCTTGATCGGGTCGACGGGTGTCGGTATGTCGTGCTCGTCGTCGATGGGGCCGACCAGTTGCTCGAGCAAGTCTTCCAGGGTGACCAGGCCGGCCACCCCGCCATACTCGTCCAGCACGATGGCCATCTGGGTGCGGTTTCCCCGCAGCTCATCGATGAGTTGAAAGGCGTTGCACGTCTCGGGCACGAAAAAGGGGGGGCGGACCACCCGGGCCGGAATGACGGAATCGGGATCTTCGTTCCCGACCATCAGCTCCCAGAGGTCTTTGCCGAGCAGGATCCCGATGATGTCGTCGCGGTTGGCGCCGAAGATGGGGATGCGGCTGCGGCCGGTGCGGCGCAGCGTCTCCGCTGCCGCGCGGGCCGTGACGGTCGAGGGCAAGCTGACGATGGCCGACGAAGGGATCATGATTTCCGAGACGCTGGTGCGGGACAGCTCCACGGCGCGCTGGAGCAGCGCCCGGGTGGCCTCGGGAATCTCGGCCTCGACATCCTCGGAATTCTCTCCCTCCTCGGTGCTGATCTCGACCTCGAAGCTCGCCGGCCGGGGGCCATTCTGCGGATTGCCGGCGAACCGCTCGGTCAGGTATTCCAGACCCTTCGCACCCTGCGAGAGAGGCCATGCCGTGCCGCGGATGATGAAGGCCGCCGGCCAGAGGGAATAAATGATTGGCTCTGCGAGTACCTTGCCCAGGACCCCGACCAGCACGTATCCCAGGCCTCCGATCAAGAGCACCAGCAGCACGAGGAGCTCCAGCCGCGGCGGCGAGTGCCAGCGGTCCAGGGCCACGCCGATCAAGGCCGCCAGCAACAGTCCGGAGACGACCGCGATGGCCTCGGCCGCCCGCTCGGTGGCCTCGTCGAGATGAGCCACCTCGGCCGCCTGCTCGGGTTTGCCATGGTCCGCGCAGTACTCCTCCAGCCGGCTTCGCGAGTACGACTGAAGCGCCTTGGTCAGCGTGATTGTGGTCAGGTGCGCGACCAGGCTCGGCAAGGCCAGGACCAGCATCACGCTCGAGGTCAGCCCGACCACGTTGCTCGCTCCTGTCCTTCCCGGCCGGGACGCGACAGCTCCACCAGGGGAAACGTGCTGATCAGTCCGTGCCGCTTCAAGTGCGTGCTCTCGCGTGCCCGCATTTCCTGAATATCAGGCTCAGTCAAATCATCGTAGCCGCACAGATGAAGCAGTCCGTGGACGACGTAGAGCGACAGCTCGGCCGTGGGCTCGGCGCTCACTTCGTTCGCAGTGGCGGCAGCCATCTCAGTCGAGACGACCAGCTCGCCGACCAGTTCCGGCTCGCCCGCGGCGGAAAGGGTGAAGCTGATGACGTCGGTCGGCCAGTCATGCGCCAGGTGTTTCCGGTTGATCCGGCGAATGGTCGCGTTGTCCACGAGGGCCACCGAGATCGTCGCGTGCTCGACGCCCTCATCGCGGAGGATGCCCTCGACCAGCCTGGCAAGGCTGTCCGCATTGACATCGAGAAACCCCTGGGTGTTGGAGATCTCGACGACGATGGCGGCTTGCCGTGTGCGATCGGAGAGTTCGGGCTCTTGATTGGCGGACGTGGACATGGGGCTTGGGCTCGGGGCCGTACTCAAGCGGTTCGTTGTTCGGGATACTTGACGCGGCCGTGGTAGATACCGATCAGCGACTTGATCAAGCATTCGCGGATCTCGGCGATCTCACGCAGGGTCAGGCCGCACTCATCGAACTGGCCGTCGCGGAGCCGCTTGTCGATCAGGTCGCTGACCAGGCCCTCGATCCGGGACGGTGTCGGTTCGGACAGCGTGCGGCTGGCGCTCTCGACCGCGTCGGCCATCATCAAGATTCCCGCCTCGCGGGTCTGGGGCTTGGGCCCGGGATAGCGAAAGGCGCTCTCGTGAACCGTCGAGCCGTCCGGGTTGGCGCCGCTACGCCGATTGGCCTCGTGAAAGAAGTATTCGACGAGCGTGGTGCCGTGATGCTGTTCGATCAGGTCGATGATCGGCTCCGGCAGGTGATGCTGGCGCCCCAGATCGACGCCGTCCTTGACATGGCCGATGATGATCAGTGTGCTCATCGCCGGGGCGAGGTTGGCATGGCGGCTGGTCGAGCCGACCTGGTTCTCGACGAAGTAGTGGGGCTTGAGCATCTTGCCGATGTCGTGGAAATAGGCGCCGATGCGCACCAGCAGGGCGTTGGCGCCGATCCGCTCGGCCGCGGCCTCGGCGATGGCCCCGACGGTGATGGAATGGTTGTGCGTGCCCGGCGCGCGGCGGACAAGCTCTTGCAAGAGCGGGTGCGTGATGTCTCCGAGCTCGAGCAAACTGATTCCCGTGACGATTCCGAAGGCGTTTTCCAGGAACGGCAGGCTGCCGCCCAGGAAGAACCCGGCCATGAGTCCCCAGCCGGCGCGCCAGAGGCCGTCGTTGCGGATCAGATCAATCGACTGGTGCTCCCAGAGGCCCGTGGCCCAGGTCAAGAGCAGGTATCCGAGCGCCGCGGTGGCCCCCACCTTGATCAGCTTGGTCCGGGTCCGAACCTCGTTGAGCGCAAGCGCCCCCGCCGCGGTCCCTCCCATCACGACCAGAAAGTACGAGATCCCGCTGCCCAGCGTCATGCAGGTCAAGAGCGAGAGGCCGAAGCTGGCCATGAGCGCAAAGTTGGGGCTGTAGGCGATGGCCAGGATCATCGCCGCGATGGCCACCGGCACGACCTCGGCGTTCCACGTCTGGTTGGCGAGCAGGCGGACCACGACCAGGCAGAGCACGACCAGACCGCATACCGTCGTGATGTGTCTGAGATCGCCGGCGATCCTGGGTTCATGCCAGAAGACGTAGTAACCGGTCAGCAGGAACAGGGCCGCGACCAGGCCGAGGATGCCGACGGCACGACCTGCGCGCTCGCCCAGCGAGAGCGCGCTTTGCGCGGCCTCGTGCTCCATCCGCAGCAAGATGAGCTGCTCCTCGCCGATTGCCTGCCCCTGTTCGACCAGGACGTCGCCTTTGGTGAAAGTGTCGAAGTGCTCGTTCACTCTGGAGCGGGCCTCGTCGCGCAGCCTCGCGGTGACCTCCGGCTCATGAGTCAGGGTCGAGCGGCTATCGATCCGGTCGGCGACGAGCTGGAACAGAACCTCACCAGTACGGGGCATGCTGAAAGCCGAGACAAAGTCGTGCTGAGCCGGTCCGCCCGGCTTGACGATTCGCTCGGGAACGACGCGCTCTCGCGGCGCCAGGCGCGAGGCCGACCAGGGCTGGCCGACGTTGTGGATGGCCAGCATCGAGCTTGATTCCTCGTTGCGCGGCAGGGCCTCGGGGCCCAGGACGCCATTCTCCAGCAGCGGCAGAAAGGCCTTCTGAAGCTGGCCGTGAAGATTGTCTCGTTGCTGGGGCGTAGCGGTTGCCGCCTTGATGTCGAGGTACGTCTCGGGCTTCAGCTTCCAGGCGCCGCGGACGGTCTCGGGCACATCTTCGAAGCGGCCCGACTTGGCAATGGTCACGGTCAGATCATCGAGCCGATCAGCAAGGTCCTTGATCGGCGCGGGATCGTTGACCATCGACGGAGGCACCTTGTCGGCGGCGGCCTGGCGCTCGTTGCTGGTCTTGGTCTGGTTGCGGACTCTAAATTCCTTGACGTTGACCCGGATCTCCCGATCGGGCCGCTCGCCGAGCCGGAAGCTGAACGGGGGTCCCAAGCCGTGGACGATCGCGGCGCAGACTACCACCGCGGCTGCCACGACCGATAGTGCGACTAGACGGGCGCGCTGGCGGACCAGACGGCTCTGTTTCGCGGCGGCGGAGGGAATGGACCGAAGCTGGGCCCTGGGGACTTTGGGGCGTCGTTTACCAATGCTCATGGAAGCATCTCGACCGGGCGTGGTCGGCGCTGGCGGCGCTCCACGCTGAGGTGAGCCGATGCCACACGGCACCAGCTTCGCGGCCTGTACTCGCAACTCACGCTTGATCCGGAGAACCAGGACGATGTTCCCCAGCACCAAGCTCAAGAGGAGTATTCCGCGCCGCCTCACCCCGAGGCGAGCGAACCGGATTCTGAAGTTGGCTGCGGGGCAGGCGCCCCGGCCGGCTGCTCCGGCCGGCCCTCTCGATCGCGGTTCGATTCTTCATCTTCATAGGCGTTGACAATGGCCTGAACCAGCGGGTGTCTGACAATGTCCGACCGATCCAGCAAGACCGTCGCGACACCCTGAACCTTGGCAAGACGATCGATGGCATCGGCCAGCCCACTCCGGATCGCAATCGGCAAGTCGACCTGGGTGATGTCGCCGGTGACAACGATGCGGGCGTTCTGTCCCATGCGGGTCAGAAACATCTTCATTTGCGGGACGGTGGCGTTCTGCCCCTCGTCGAGAATGATCATGGCATCATTCAGGGTCCTTCCCCTCATGTAAGCGAGCGGAGCGATCTCGATCAGATCGTTATCCATATAGCGGCGAATCTGGTCGTAGTCAATCAGGTCATGAAGGGCGTCGAGCAGGGGACGAAGGTAGGGGTTGATCTTGGCCTCGAGGTCCCCGGGCAAGAACCCGAGGTGTTCTCCGGCCTCGACGGCGGGACGGACCAGCACGATCTTCTTGATTCGCCCCTTCCGCAGCGCGGCGACGGCCAGGGCCACCGCCAGGTACGTTTTGCCGGTGCCGGCAGGGCCGACGCAAAGCACCAGCTCGTTCTCATGAAGCGCCCTCAAGTACCGGGCCTGGCCTTCCGAACGTGGCCGAACCACCCGGTTGCCCTCGCGAATCTCGACCACCCCGGCGGCACCGGGATCCTCGTGATTCAACGTCTTCTCGATCAGCTCGGCGACGTCCGACGACAGGATCGTCCGGCGGGAGCGATGAAGCGCGCGTAGGCTCTCGAAAATCTGCCGGGCCATTTCGACGCGGTCGCCTTCCCCTTCGACGCGGACCTCACCATGCCTCGCCAGCACCTTGACCCCGAGGGCGTCGCGAACCTGCCGCAGGTGCTGGTCTCGACTACCGAAAACAGCCAGCTCCTCGGCATGTCCTTCCAGACTGATCGTGACTTCTGGCATGCCTCGCCTCTTGCCGATCACGGCGAGCCCAAAGCGTCCGCAACGCTGATGCCGCTGCCCTTTGACCCCGCCCGATCAAACCGCATAATCGTAGTATTATTATGGTAGCGAATAGGGGAAAAATACAACAATTCTGAAAAATCGATCAAGCGACCCCTGCAAGCAATTTACCAGGAGGTCATCCGGATTCACAAACCCCTGCCCGATGTCGTCTTGCATCCTGCGCTCGAAGCGGGCTCCAGGACCAGGTACCTAGGGCCCGATCGCCACCCAGTAGGCATAGCCCACCGGCCCGGCGAAGAGCAGGGAATCCAGGACGTCGAGCACTCCCCCGAAACCGGGAACGGCCGACGAGGCATCTTTCCGCTCAGAGTCGCGCTTGATCATCGATTCCATGAGGTCACCGAGTTGAGCGGCAAGTCCGACGAGCAAGCCAAATCCGACCGCCTCGGGCCCGCTCAGCGCCGGAAGATGAAGCAAATCGCGAGCCGTTGCGGTCACAAGGAGCGCGGCCAGAACGGCGAAGAGCATGCCGCCGACGGCCCCTTCGATGGTCTTGTTGGGGCTGAGGCTGGGCCACAGCTTGTGCTTGCCCGCCATGCGGCCGACCGTGTAGGCGCCCGTGTCGGCCCCCTTGGCGGTCGCGATCAGCATGATGAGCGGCACGAGGCCGTGATAGGGCCCTTCGAGCCATCGCATCTGGACCACGAACGTGCCCAGCAGGCCGATATACGCCACGACCAGGAGCGTGCTCGCGATCGTCGCCATGGTCCGGCCTGGTTTGACGAACTGGACGCTCTGAACCACGAAGCTGACCATCAGCACGCCCACGAAGGTCAAGAGGGGCCACGAGAGCACGGCGAGGGGCTCGGGCGGCTCGGCGGCCAGGAGACTGGGCTGGGCCCTTGCATTCAGTACGTCGGCCAGGTGCGGCATCCAGTTGGCAGCCACGATGGCCATCACCCCCCCCAGTACGGAATTCATGGAAGGGCGGCAGCCCGCCGCGGCGAGCAAGCCGGCCAACTCAACCGCCGCGGCTCCCATGGCAAGGACCGACAGCAGCAGCCACAACGGAAACCAGGGCGCGAACCACTCGTCCAGGTAGAGCACCCCAAGCAAAACCACGATCAGGCAGAGTCCGCTGAGAACGCGCGTACCAAGCATGATGGCCCGGGAGCCGAAGCCGTTAAGGAACGATCGTCAAGGGAACCGTCAGTCCCGCTGAACGCCCCGGGACATCGGCGCGGGGAGAGTGCATCGGCGAAACTACTTTACACGGTACTCGTTCCCGCCGCCAGAGAGGCCGCGGGCAGGCCCCCGAACTTGCGCTCGCGCGACGCGTAGGCCGAACACGCGTGCATCAGGTCGTTCTCGCGGAAGTCGGGCCAGAGCGTCGATGTGATCCAGAGCTCGGTGTACGAGATCTGCCAGAGCAGGAAGTTGCTGATCCGCATCTCGCCCGCGGTGCGGATCAAGAGGTCGGGATCGCTCATCCCACGCGTGCTCAAGTAAGACTCAAAGACCCTCTCGTCGACCTGTGCCGGGTCAACCCGGCCTTTCCGCACATCCTCGGCCAGCCGGCGAGCGGCATCGCCGATCTCGGTCCGACCACTGTAATTGACTGCCAGGCAAAGAATCATCCCCGTGTTCTCGGCCGTACTGCTCGCGGTCCGGTCGAACTCCGCCAGAACATCTTGCGGCAGCCCCTCCCGTCGGCCAATCATCCGGAGCTGAACGTTCTGGTCCATCAATTCCGAGCGTTCGACCACCAGGAAATGGCGCAGCAGCCGCATCAAGAACTTGAGCTCGCGGGGCGGCCGCTTCCAGTTTTCGACCGAAAAGCAATAGAGCGTCACTTGCTCCAGTCCGAGGCGGCATCCCTCCTCGACGACCGCGCGCACGCTCTGGATGCCGCGGCGGTGCCCCACGATCCGGGGCAGACCACGCTGCTGCGCCCACCGCCCGTTGCCATCCATGATGATGGCGATGTGCCTGGGAAGCTGATCGGGTTTCAACCCCGCGGCGGCGATCCGCGTCAATCCTTCCCGGGTAATCGCAGGTCCTTCTCTGAATGATGGATGCATGAATCCCTCAAGAACCATGACGGGCCAAGCGGGGCCCGCTCGTCAAGCCTGGCAGTGCAATTACGCCCTGGTTCCCGCGGCGACCATGATGGTCTGCCGGCGGTCCGGGCCGACCGAGACAATCGACGCCGGAACACCCACCTGCTGAGCGAGGAACTGAACGTAGTTCCTGGCATTGAGGGGAAGCTCCGACCAGTGGCGAACGCCGGTGAGGTCTTCGGTCCAGCCGGGCATTGACTCGTAGACCGGCTGGCAGAGGTCGAAATCGACCAGTGAAGCAGGGAGGTCGGCAGTCCGCTGACCGTTCTTCTCGTAGGCAACGGCGACCTTCAGCTCGTCGAAGCCGCTGAGCACGTCCAGGAGCATGATCGCGATCTCGGTCGACCCGCTCACCCGCGCCGAGTAGCGGACGGCCACGGCGTCGAACCAGCCGCACCGCCGAGGGCGCCCGGTGACGGTCCCATACTCGCGGCCGACCCGGCGGATTCGCTCGCCGGTAGCATTGTCTTGCTCGGTGGGGAAGGGCCCGCCTCCGACGCGGGTCGTGTAGGCCTTGACCACGCCGATCCAGCGGTCGATGTGGCGCGTGGGCACGCCCGATCCGGCCGCGATCCCCGCCGCGCTGCTGTTGGAGCTGGTCACGTAGGGATAGCTGCCATGATCGATGTCCAGCAGCGATCCTTGCGCCCCCTCGAACATCAGCCTCTTGCCATGCGCCAGGGACTGGTGCAGCCAGGCCGTCGTGTCGCGGATGAATGGCCGCAGCTTCTCGGCATCATCGAGGTATTCGTCGGCCACCGTCCTGGAGTCGAACGGCTCAAAATCGGCAAGCATGGCGGCCAGCAGGCGGTTCTTGTAATTGATGATACGGTCCAGGCGCTCGCGAAAGACGGCCGGGTGAAACAGGTCGGTAACCCGGACGCCGTGGACCCGGCCCACCTTGTCGCGATAGCATGGCCCGATCCCGCGGAGGGTCGTTCCGAGGTGATCGGCCGTGGACGAGGACTCTTCGGTCAGCCGCTCCTCGGCCAAGTGGTACGGGAGAATCACGTGCGCGCGGTCGCTGATGTGGAGTCGGCCGCCGAAATCGATTCCCTGTGCCGACAGCCTATCGATCTCCTGGAGCAGGGCAGGGGGATGGATGACCACGCCGTTGCCGATGACGCAGTCGATCCCCTTGCGCAGGATCCCGGTGGGCACCAGTGAGAGCTTGTATGTCACGCCCTCGTGCACGACCGTGTGCCCCGCGTTCGCGCCCCCCTGGTAGCGGACGACCACGTCGTGCTGGTCACAGAGCAGGTCGACAATCTTTCCCTTGGCCTCATCGCCCCACTGGAGGCCCACGACGCAACTCGAGCCCACGGCATTCCGCTCCGATCCGTACGGCGACCGATAGCCTGTCGCTTGGCATTGTAAAGTTACAGGTTAACGCCGGGAATCTGCGCCGTCAATTGCGGCAAGCTATCTCGACAGGTTCTTGCGACGAAGGTCACCGCGAACCGATCCCGCCCTTCACCCGATCATCGTGCGGAACTCGTCGAAGAGATACTGGCTGTCGTGCGGGCCGGCGGAGGCCTCGGGGTGGTACTGCACGCTGAAGACAGGCAGGCGCTTGTGCCTAAAGCCCTCGAGGGTCTGATCGTTGAGGTTGATATGGCTCAATTCGACGTCGGGTGGAAGAGTTGCGGGATCGACCGCGAAGCCATGATTCTGGGTGGTGATCTCGATCTTGCCGGTCATCTCGTTGCGGACCGGATGGTTGGCACCGCGGTGGCCGAACTTGAGCTTGAAGGTCTTGCCGCCGAAGGCCTGGCCGAGGATCTGGTGCCCGAGGCAGATGCCGAAGATCGGGATCCCTCGCGACTCGGCGGCGGTGCGAATCAAGGTCCGCAGCGCCTGGGTTGCTTGTTCGAGCGCTCCTGGATCTCCTGGTCCGTTCGACAGGAAAATGCCGTTGGGCTGATGCTCCAGGATGGCCTGGGCGGGCATCGATCCGGGAACCGCTGTCACACGGCAGCCGATATTGACCAGGTGGCGCAGGATGTTCCACTTCATGCCGAAATCGAGGGCGACGACGTGCGGCCGGCGGGTTGCGGGTGCTGCCGGTGTCGCCTCGGGATGGCGGTTGGAACCGGAGCCGTGCTGATCGAAAAGAAATTGCTGGTTCAGGCCGGGTTCCCAGGTGAAGGATTCCCGGGGCATGACTTCGCGGGCGAGGTCGCGGCCGACCAGCCCGGGGCTCTTCCGAGCCTTGTCCACGAGGCTGGCGTCATCGAGATCGGCCGTCGACAGGATGCCCTTCATCGCCCCCCGGACCCGCGTCAGCCGCACCAGGGCGCGGGTGTCGACGCCCTCGATGCCGATGATGCCGTGTCTGGCCAGAAACGCTTCCAGCGATTCCTGCGCGCGGAAGTTGCTAACCCGGCCGCTGAGCTCGCGAATCACGAAGCCTCGGACCCAGGGGCGACGGCTTTCCAGATCCTCGTCGTTGACCCCGTAATTGCCGATTTCGGGGTAGGTCATCGTCACGATCTGACCGTGATAGGAGGGGTCGGTAAGGATCTCCTGATAACCCGTCATGCTCGTGTTGAAGACGACCTCGCCATCGACCTCGCCCCGGGCGCCAAAGGCCCGACCGGTAAAGACCGTACCGTCCTCGAGCGCGAGTTTCGCCGTGTCCATCGTCACTACCGGGGCCGCTCGGCCGCCACTCCAGAACCTGGGTTCCCGATCCAGACAAACCAATCTTACCCGGTCAGGTGCTCATGCGTCGAGTCACGTCCGCGGGGGCGGCCAGGGCCGTTTCGTTTTCGGAGCGGGATTGGCAGTGTCTCTTGTAACCTCTCTTGCTAAAGCTGAGGGCGTCGTGCTGGCGCTGCCTGGCGGGAGGCGCCTCGAATTTACCGCTCTGTTTCCCCACGCGACATAGCCTCAGGTTGTAGGGTGCGTCGAGTCTTCGACGACGCACCTCCCCGTGAGAACATGGGCACTTTTGTCCAGTCCATCGCATTACCCCTTTCAAATCGAAACAGGACGCAGCGGGTCGATCCTGCCCGCCCTCATCGCTGTTGCCGGAGAGCGGGCAAGATCGGGTTGCGTTAGATCTGAGGACTCGTCTCGACCTCCTCAGCATTCTCTTGAGGCGATGGCAGCCCGGGAGTCGTCAGGCGTGCACGGGCGCTTGCCTTCAATTCTGCCAGGGCCTGGGAGACCAAAGGATTGACCCGGTAACGCTTCGGACTGGACTCATCATCGATGCTCTCGAACAGGGTCACACCGAGTCGCTTCTCGGGCCGCGCCAGGTTGCGACGCCACGCAACCAGCGCCTGGGCCAAGTTCGCCTTCGCCTTAGGGTGCTTACGAAGGTGAGTCGTCACCGCCTGGATGTCGGGCGAGGATTGGATCTTCTCAGCTAGGTCGGGCATGGTGAAATCAGCCCCCCCGGGGAAGCTTAAGTCTGCCGCGATGATAAACTCCTTGACCCGGGGCGAGCAGGCCCCAATGACTTTCTTTACCTTTCGCAATTCTCGGGAGCCGTCGGTCGGTGGCGTTTGGGTACCGGCCGGTACCAAAGATGGCTGCGGCGGGTGGGACAACGGCGGCATTGACGAGTCCTGCGTTGGGACTGTCATGCCCGGCTGGACTTGTGTCGCCCCGGCCCTTACAAGACGGATGATCGTCTCTACGTCGGTCGGATCGATTTCGTACGTGAGGTAGACCTTCATCGGCTAAGACTCCAAAGGGCTTATGAAGCGGTCGTTCGTTTGGTACCTCCAAGATACAAGACGTTGTACAATGGAGATTTGTTCGGAAAGAACGTCGAGATGAGGATTTTTGAATCGACGTGAACAAAGTGATAGCAAAGCCCTGATTCTCCCCGTTATCCAACCTCATTGCCGTTCCGGTTGCCGCCGCCGAGTTTGCGGCGGTAGTTGAAGAACGTCGCCCTGCACACTCCGCCCTGCTCCACGAACACCTTGGCCCGCTCCGCGGTGCTCCCGTAGGCGTCTCTGGCCAGCAGCTCGGCGGCGAGCCGCGCCCGCTTGTTTTCATCCTCGGCCGCTAGCACCTCCGTCCAGTCCATGCCGGCGGTCTTGGGTTCTTTCGCCCGCACATAATGCCGCAGTGACGGCTCGCGGATGCGGTGCAGATTCGCGGCGAACCACTGGTACCACGACGAACACAGCGACAAGAGCAACGATAGCGACCATCATGGCTGCATCTCCCGTCGCCTATCCGCTCGCGTGACCGGCTTAGTATAGTAAAAGCCCGGCGTATGTTCTGAAACATTGATCACTAAACATT
>JBAUOX010000405.1:0-18348 GCA_049579985.1 Isosphaeraceae bacterium
CGCTTTCGTCGGAGCTGACCTTGCCGGCGACCGGGGCCGGCTCGTAGTCGGAGACGGCCATGGCCAGGAACGCCACATTGATCGACTGAGTCAGAAGGAGGTTGTGCAGAGTCTGGGCGTAGTCAGCGACCGTTCCGGATTTCAGGGGGACGAGATGCAGCCGATCGCGGACCGCCTTCCACTCATCGTGCAGACTGCGCAGCCGATCGAATTCGCCGGCAGGGTCGTTGCGTTCCAGATCGAATCGTGCCTGGCGAAGCAGTGGAAGCTGCGCCGAGGGAGCGTGTAGGTGCCAGACGCAGGCCCCGCGAGCCAGGCAGCTTTCGCTGATCGCGGCGGCGAATCGGCCGGTGGACACATTGGTGATGCTCCGGACGTCATCAATGGGTGCCGATGTTCCGCCGCCGGTCACGAGCACGTTCATGGGCTGCCCGGTCCTTTCATTTCTCTTGCACGAACCGGTGACGCTGAGCTAGCCTGACCATCTGGCGTGCCGCGGAGGATCGGTCCGTACCGGTTCGGCTCGCACGGACAGTAACCTCTTTTCGAGTCGCTCACGATGACGTCCGCCCGCGGCACGATCGCTCCATTTGATCCGGTTGCGAGAGAACTGTTCGACGAGCTGGCAGGCTGGCCGATCTTTGATCCCCATTCGCATATTGACCCGCATCGTCCGGCTGCCCGCAACCTGGATGAGATTCTGGGATACCATTACTATACCGAGCTCGCCCACGCCACCGGGATGCCGGCCGATCGGGTGGGTCCGGACCTCGATCCGCGGACACGGTCGCTCCACCTGGCCGAGTATCTCGAGCGGATCGATAACACGGTCCAGCACTCCTGGTTGATGGAGATTGCACGGACCTTTCACGTTTTCACACACGACCGGATCGATCCCCAGACGATCGGCGACCTTTACGACCGTGCGCTGCGCGATCGCGATGGTGAGGAGTGGGATCGGCAGGTCTGGAAGGCCTCCCTGCTGGAAGCGGTTTTCTTGACCAACGATTTCGATGACCCGCTCGAGGGCTGGGATACCGCCGCGTATGTACCCTGCCTGCGGACCGACGATCTGGTTCTCAAGCTTCATGAGCCGGACACCATTGATCGGCTGCGGCGGTCCACGGGGGTCGATGTCCAGGATCTCGCGAGTTTGCGTGTGGCGATCGGCCGGATCTTCGAGCGTTTCGCAAGCAGGGGCGCCCGGGCTTGCGCGGTCAGCCTGCCACCGGACTTCATCCCGCGTCGGGCTGCGCCCAGGCGGGCTGTCACACCGGTTCGCCGCGCGATCCAGAAACTGGATCTGCGCCCCGACGAGCACGAGGAGATTCGCACCTCGGTGTTCTGGATGCTGGCGGAGTTCTGCGCCGAGTTCGAGCTGCCGTTTGACCTCATGATCGGGCCAGTCCGCAATGTTTATCCGGCGGGCGTCGCCGGCGGGCGCGATCTTTTCGACCGCCGCGTCAGCCTGTACGAGTACCGTGAGCTGTTCAACCACTTCGCGACGGTGAGGTTTCCGGTCTCGACCCTGGCGCCGGACGCCGGGTCCGAATTGGTTGCCTATTCCTGGATCTTTCCCAATGTCTTACCCATGGGGCACTGGTGGTACTCGAATGTCCCGGCCTACATCGCGGCCGACCTGAAGGCACGAATTCAGGCTCTGCCAAAGGTGAAGCTGCTGGGGTATTACTCTGACGCCTACAAGCTCGAGTTCATCCTGCCCAAGTTCAACATGTATCGGCGGATTCTGGCGGAGACCCTGGCCGAGGAATGCGTACGGGGAAGAGGTTGGTCCGTGGACCGAGCCCTTCAGCTTGGCAAAGTCGTCCTTCTTGACAATCCCCGAAGAATATTTGGGCGAAACCGATCGAGTCCGGGCGCCGCGATTTGACCGGGACGGGAACGACGGGCATGTTTTGGATATGAGACGCGCTCTCACCGCGTCCGGAGTCCACGAGGAACCCGTTCCAGTTCATCACCTGGTCTCCCTCAGTTCCATGACCGATCGCGCTTAAGGATTCACCACCATGCGGCCCGCACTTGAGCTTCCACGGTTTCCCGCGGTCTTGGTTGCGTCTCTCGCGTTCTGTTTGCCGTCGATGTTGATGGCCCAGGAGCCGCCGGGGCTCTCCTCGGGCACCGGCCAGGGAACCGGGACCGGACGATCGGCCGGCATCCAGCGGAACCCGACCGGATCTGTCTCGGGTTCGGGGCCCGATCGCATGAGACCGGGCCGCGGGTTCGAGGGCGAGGTGCCCCCCCGTCAAATTCCGGGTGGCAGATCGATCCCACTCGGGCCGGGAGTGAACGTCCGCTTTCCCGATGATCCCGGGCTGGCGCCGCTCCTGGGCAGCGAAGATCGGCTGGGGCCCGCGGGTCCGAGCTCCGCGGCGCTGGTCAGTCCCGACCTCATCGATCATGTGCGGATGATCACGGAGACTTATGACCGCAGCCGGGCGCTGCAAGAGCTGGCTCGCGAGGCGATCTTGAGCAATCAGCTCTTGCTGGCTCATCGCACCCTGTTGCAGGCCGCTCAGGCCGCAGTGGACGAGCAAAACGCCTTGCGACACGATCAGTTGATTATCGAGATCATCACCACCACCGGGCAACTGACCGAGACGCTCATTCGCGAGGGAAGGACCCAGCTCACGATGCTGGAACCTCAAGAAGGGCGTCCCGAGCCGCTTCCCCAGAGGCTGAACCCCAAGCTCTCGATCCGGCTGGCTCGCCTGGAATGGCAGCGTGCCAGGGTATTGGCCCGCGCTATCATCAATCCCACCTATCGTAGCGAGTACCTGGCACGCGTGGCCGAGGGGTTGGGCCGGGATAGCTCGCGAGTTGTGCTCGAATACGTCAGACGTAGCGATCTCGACAGTGCGCCACAGGCCGAGAAGCTGACCGAGGCGGAGATCAAGGATGTCGAGAAATCTGCCGACGACTATCTGGTTGAGGCCCAGCAAGTTTGCCAGGAAATCGAGCGTCCGATCTGGAAAAACACGGCCCTGGAGCGGACAGCGATCAACGCGGGCGAGTCGCAGCAGTACCCCAGGGCCTTCAGCATCGCTCGCAGCATCCAGAACGCCGAGGCGCGGTCCCAGGCGCTGATCCTGGTCGCCGAGTCGCAATGCCGCCACAGGCAGGCCGTAGAGGCCACCAAGACTTATGCCGAGGTGGCCGAGGCCGTGGCGCGAGTCGATCTGGACGGCCTCAGAGGTGTGCTCACCGGCTACCTGGTGGATAGCCTGATCTCCACCGGCCGGTTCGAGGACGCCCGCGCCTGCCTGGTGCTCTACCCCATGGAATCCGAGAGGTTTGTGGCGATGGGCGCGGTTGCCGAATCCGAGGCCAGGCGGGGCTCCGCGGAGAGGGCCCGGCAATGGATCGCCAGCGATGCGCCGCCGGCGTGGCGTCCGGTGCTCTACCGCCGCGTCAACAGCGGGGTACTTGCCAAGATCGGCAACTCGCGGCAGAGTCTCTTCTCGGGCCGGGAGGGGCAGCCGCCAGCGCCGCCGCCGCAGTGAGCCGGGAACGCCGCGCAGGAACGCAGATTCAGCGACCCGGGAAAAACGCTTCGTACCGCTCTTTGGCCGAGCGGATACTCGCGTGGACCGTGTGGATGTCGGAGGCAAGGACGAAGAGCCGGCATCCCAGGTCGCGCATTCGCTCCGCGTAGCCCGGACCGCGCGAAACGACTCCCCAGGGCTTGTTGGCCTCTGCACAGGTTCTTGCGATGGTCTCGATGGCCTCCAGGCACCGACCACCGATCGCCGTCCCGACCGGCCCGAGGGCCGAACCCCACCGGGAAGGGGTGTCAGACTTGGTTTTTGGTTTCTTGTTGAGTCCCTCGCTTCAATGAGCTCTACTGGGGAGATGCCTAGTTCTACAGCGCCAGATCGATCGCCGTTGAGAATGCAAACGATGCCGGGGAATCGCTTGCAACAAGCCTGAAGCGCAAGTGAAGGGCATTTTGAACGATCTGCATTTTTCAGTGGAAGTCTTTCTCAAACCTTGCCCGCAGCGCGGGCGTGTTCCTTTGCTGAATCACCTCCGCGATCCGCTGGCGGAGCCTTGAATCATGCGAATGGATCTTGAGCGCGGATAGGGCGGCGAGCGAGGCGGTCTCGGGACCGGTGGCGACCAGCTCGACCAGGAATTCGGTCGCCGCGGGAAGGCGGAGCATGACCATGGCAAGGAGAACAGTCTCCCGCAGTACGACAGGTGGCTTTCGACTCCAGAAAGCACTGAGCGCCTCGAAAGCTTCGGGCAGGCGCGACCGCCCCAGGGCGAGGATGGCTGCCTCTCGAACAGGGATGTCGTCCAGGGCGAGGTATCCCGAGACCAGCGGGAAGTTCTCCTTCGGCGCGCAGGCCAAGAGGCCGCTGAGGCACTCGGAGAAGACCTCCGGCTCGCGGTCGCCCAGGCGCGCCTTGAGCCGCAAGATCAGGCCGGCCGACTCGGATCCGTGGTAGCCCAGAGCCTGGGCCGCGGCGATCCTGACATCTTTCTGCGGGTCGACGAGCGCATCGACGAGGATCGTCAGCAGACCGTCCACGTCGATCCTTGCCAGCGCGAGCAGCGCCGCGGCGCGGAGCGGTGCGGCCGTGTCCTCGCTACCGCCCCAAACCGGCTCCAGTTGCACGTGGCGCGCGGCCTTCAGAAAAACATCAGGCGCGCCATGCTCGAGCTTGTCGAGGGCCTGGATGACCGCCAGCTTCGCCCGGCAGAGCTTGTCGGTCTTGAGTGGATCGACGAGGAACCGATCGAGGGCGGATGCCAGTGCCGGGGCGAGCTCGAGCAGACCCTGATCGCCGGCAATCGCCGCCGCGGCGGCCACGATCAGGTTCGATCTGTCGTCGATGGCGGTCTTCAGCTCGGCAGTGAGTTCCGGAGACGGGTCACGGTCGCGCAGCAGGCGGACCGCGGCGAGCTTGTCATCCAGAGAAAGTCGTTTGGCCATGATCGCGACGTTCCGCCTAAAGGTGTCCAACGATACATGATTCCAGAAAGCTCCGAGGCATTCGAGGTTCTACGGATTCCGCAGTGGTCAAACGGCGGCCGACTCCGATCAATCCCGGATCTTACCACACCCGGGCGCGACCGTCCGAGGACCAGGTCGGCAAGCCTGCGTCGCTTCGGAGTGGTATTCGAAAAAACAAACGCCCCCCGGATTTGAACCCGGAGGGCGCTTGCCGTTGCGGAGCGCCGAAGGACTGTGATGGATCACGAGGTCGAAGGCGATTGCCTGCGACTCAGTGGTTCAGGAAGCCCAACCGCCCGAAGAGCGGGTGGCGGGCGTCGCATGGGTCGCACGGAGGCACGGTGGTCAGCGGCAGCGACTGGCTCGAGGCGACCACACTCTGGGACGATGGCAGCACGGCCGCCGGCTCACAGTAGGTCGTCACGGGCACGCGGACGCAGACCTCGACCGGCACCTGCTTGCAAATTGTCTGGGGCACGCAAATCGTCTTGGTCTCGGCCACCTGCTTCTGCACGGTCACCGGGCACATGATCGTCTTGGGCTCGACGACCTGCTGGCAAGTGGTGTAGGGAACCTTGCGAACGCACTGCACGGTCTGCATCTCGCAGACGGTCTGGCATACGGTCTTCACGCAGGGTTCGGTCACCATCTCACAGACGGTCTGGCAGACCTTCTTCACGCACGGTTCGGCCACCGTCCGGCAGGTGGTCACCGGAATCTGGCACGACCGGGTCTCGCAGACGTTCCGGCAGGTGGTCACTGGAATCTGCTTGACCTGCTGCTCGGTCACCATCCGGCAAACGGTCACCGGCACGCGCTTGACGCACGTCTGGGGAACCATTCGAGTGACGGTGCAGGGAACCTGCTTGCACCGGGTCTCGCGGATCGTCCGAGTGACGGTGTACGGTACCTGCTTGACCTGCTGCTCGGGCACGTAGCTGGTCACCGTGTAGGGACACTGGCGATACTCGGTCTGGTTGCACATCTTGGTGACGCATACCGGCACGCACCGGTTGACCGTACGAGCCTCGGTCGTGCAGACCGTGTAGGGCACCGTCTTGACGCAGGTCTCCTGGACCATCCGGCAAACGGTGACGGGAACCTGCTTGATCTGTTCTTGCGCGACGTACTCGCAGACCGTGTAAGGAACCTGCTTGGTGACCGTTTCCTGGACCGTCCGGCAGATGGTGACGGGAACTTGCTCGACCCGTTCCTCGGCCACCATCGTGCAGGTCGTGACGGGCACCTGCTCGGTGATCGTGGTCGGCACCTGCTTGCAAACCGTCACCGGGACCTGCTTGCGGATGGTCTGCGATTCGTAGACCGTGCAGATCACGTTCTCGACGACCGTCTTCGGGCACCACACCTTCTTTTCGCACAAGGTCGGCGGGCACTGGACCAGGCAGCCATTGACGCAGACCGTCTTGCCGGGGATGTAGGTCTGCTGCACGCTCCACTCGCCACACTCGCGTGTGACCTGCTTGGTGACGGTCCTGGGTACGCAGACCTGCTCGCAGACGTCACGATACTGCGTCTCGGAGACCGTCTGGCAGACCGTCTTGCACACGGTCTTCATCGTGGTCGTCTGGACGGGCCGGCAAACGGTGTAGCGGCACTCCTTCATCACGGTCTCACGCACCGGGCGGCAGACCGTGTACGAGCAGGTCTTGATCTCGGTCCGCTGGACCGGCACCCGCACCGTGTAGCGGCACTCCTTCATCACGGTCTCGCTCACCGGACGGCAGACCGTATAGGGAACCTGCTTGTAGGCCGTCTGGCGCACCGGCACCATCACGGTGGTCGGCTGGCTCTGCAGCACCGTGGTCTGCACCGGTACCTGCACGGTGACGGGCACGGTCCGATAGCAGACCTTTTGGACGGGGCGGCAGACCGTGTAGCAAACGGTCTTGTAGCAGGTTTCCTGGACCGGACGGCAGACCGTCTCGTTCACGGTGCGGAAAACCGTCTCGCTCACCGGCCGGCAGACCGTGTAGGCGACGTCCTTGAACGACGTTTCCCGGATCGGCCGGCAGACGTTGTAGACGCAGGTCTTGACCGTCGTCTCCCGGACCGGGCGATTGACCGTGTAGAACTTGGTCTCGTAATGGGTCTCGCGCACCGGGCGGTACACGGTATAGCAGACGTCCTTCCAGACCGTTCGGGTCACCGGTCGCTGCACCGTGTATTGAACCTCGCGGCTCACCGTGCGGTACACGGGCCGATTGACCGCGTACACCTCTTCGCGAACGTGCTGCTCGACCACATTTCGGGTCGTCGTGATGGTCCTCGGCTGCAAAACCGTCTCGCAGACGGTCCGCACGCACGGAACCTGCTGCGTCACATAAACGGTCTCCTGCACGCACTGGAGAACCGTTTGACGCTGGAGTTGATACTGGACATGCCCACAACACTCCTGGGGCGATGGGCAGATACGCAACGAGGCACCACCAGCATAACTCGCTGCCTGGGCCGAGCGCTCGGCAACCCCCAGCCCCATTCCCAGGGCCACCAGGGCAACCAACGGTAGTTTTCTCAACATCGGACGCTCCACGAGTACACTCCCGACGAACTTCGGCGCTCATCGATTCACGGGCCATGAGACTCCGCCTCTGGCGTTGGAACCGCCAACTCACAGATAGACTTCGACACGCCAAAGCCAGTTGCTTCAAGAACTTTCTCCAAATTTCCCAGTAGTCCGAATCACCCAAAACGCAATCTTTCCCTAGATGCTACGTCAGTCACGCAAATCACCTGAATTTTCAGAATAACCGCTGCTACACGTTCAACTGGCGTGTTCCATGCGACACGAAAAGTCGTCGGGACCGGACCGACCTGCTGGCGTCGGCGCACCCTGACGGAGGGCCCGAAGCGGGCAAGCAAGTCGCAAATCCGGACCGGGCCTCCGCCTTTCTGGCTTGGCGGGTATTGAGGCGCGTTCGCCGTCGGCGGCGGGTGATCGGTTTCACCTGGTACTGGTCGATGACCCAGTCCAGCGCTGCGGTTCCCCAGTCTGTAGCGGAAGACCGCCGGCGAGATGCCACCCAAGTTCAACTTACCTGGACTCCCCCCCTCAAAAGACCGACTTGGTTCCCAGGGGCTTGCGATGTGGGTCGCTTGGCAAGATACTGG
Source organism: Isosphaeraceae bacterium (assembly GCA_049579985.1). Taxonomy (GTDB): domain Bacteria; phylum Planctomycetota; class Planctomycetia; order Isosphaerales; family Isosphaeraceae; genus Aquisphaera. The sequence goes on from JBAUOX010000405.1 coordinate 8,108, forward strand.
TCATGTGTGTACAGCAACCGTGGCCCGTCCAACAGGACTCGAGGGAATCGTCATGGAATCCTGTCTTCGATGCGCGGTCGCGCCTGGCCAGTTCACGGGAGAATATGCGGTTTCGGCAACTCAGTCGAACGGGGAAGGGTTCTCGCTCTTCGTCGATGAGAAATTGGTGGATCGGGAGCAACCCCAGGGCGCGGAGGGGCGCGGCGAGGGTTGGCTGCGCGTTGAGGTCATCGACCGAAGGGGTGATCAAGCCCTGATCAAGCTGCCGGCGGAACCCCTCGAAGTGGGCCAGTTTGTGACAGTCAAGGCGAATCAGCTCGCGTCGCAGTGCCTCCAGAGCTCACGACGATGATCTTGTGCAACACCGAGATCCAGAAGGCCATCGACGAGAGCCGGCTGATCATTCGACCCGAGCCCTTGCCCCGCCGTCCGACCGAGGGCAAACAATGCCCTTACGGCACCCATTCCGTTGATCTGGCATTGGACGATGAAATCTCGATTCCCCGCCAGGGGACTTATGTCATCGACCTGACGCGGCAAGGAAGCCTGGCGGACTTCCTCGCCCAGAATTCGACTCGCGTGAAGATCGGCGGGGGCCAAGGATACACGTTGGAACCCAATCAGTTCATCTTGGCGAGGACCAGGGAGTACGTCGAGCTCTCGATGCCGCCTCAGGTCGACACCTGTCTGGCGGCTCGGATCGAGGGCAAGAGTAGCCGTGCCCGTTGCGGGGTCCTGGTCCACTTCACAGCCCCGACAGTCCATCCGGGATTCAAGGGGACGTTGACCTTGGAGATCATCAATCTCGGGCCCAATGCCTTCATGCTCAGGCCGGGAATGGCGATCGCGCAGTTAATCATCGAGGAGGTTCGGGGGCTTCCTTTCGAGACCGCGAGCCAATTCCAGGGCCAGACCACTCCAGAGGGGTTGGGCTAGGGCGGTTTCCCCATGGCTGTTCGATGGAAAGTCGTCGAGTCGGTCGGGGTCGGAGACGCGGTCGCCACCGGGGCCGGTGATCGGTTCCACCTGGTAGTGGTCGATGAGCCACTCCAGCGCGCTGCGGTTGCCTAGCCGGCTGACGGGATCCTTGCGTGGCGAGTATCCCAAGATCCTGCGGTGAACTACGAACATCTTCTGCTATGCGTAGATAGACAACTCCGGATTTTCATTGACCGACGCGAGGTGCATCCATGCGATTCTCACTCTGCGCTGGGGTCATGTTGACCTGTGGCGTGACGACCTCCGCCCTGGCCCAAGCCCCCGTCAAGTTTGACGCGCGGTGAGTGTTCTCCTGCGCGGAAGTTAAGCCGCCTCAGCAGGCCGACGCGGCGCGAAAAGTCGTCGTGATCGTCATACCGATCTCGGCCAACTTCAACACCGAGGAAAGCACGGTCGAAAGTCTCCGTTATGAATTGCGGTTCCCGAAGTCGGTCACGGTGCTCGACCACTACCCCAAAACCCAAACGGGCGCCGATCTCGCGGGCCTGACGCGGGAACAGCGGGAGGAGCACCAACTTACCGACCTCAACGTCAGGTTCGGTGGTGAGGGACGGGTCGGTTTCAGCGTTTACGGGGTCGGCGTCAACCTCGGTGGCGGGGCCGAGCGTACAGAGCGGGACTTCAAAGAGGTGAAGACCGACATCCAGTCCGTCCGCTTGCCACCACGTGGTCAGGTCGTCGTGGCAGGCACAGCAGACGAAGGCCAGACCCTCTACTTCGACCTCAAGTGGTTCAACCAGATCACCCGCGCGGGTCAGACCGACTACGCGTTTCTCGCCGAGGTGCCCAAGGACTGGACCGGCGATGTTGCCACGATCGCCTGCTCGGCCCGGCAGAACGGGGCGGTCGTGGGGCGTCTGACCAAGGTCGTCGGCCTGTACCTCAGCGGCGACAACGTCTCCCGGCAGCGGGTTGAGAAACAGTTGGAGACGGCCCGGCCTGCCGCCGCCACTGAGGAAGGAGCTGGTCACCATCTCCATCGGCACGAGGCTGAAGCTGCTGCCGGCCGGCTCGTATCTGATGGGGGCCACCCCCGACGATACCGACGCCGACAATGACGAGAAGCCTCAGCACAAGGTGACGATCACACGGCCCTTTTATCTCGGAGTGTACGAGGTCACGCAGTACGAATACAGGCAGGTGATGAACGACAACCCGAGCCATTTCAAAGATTCGGAGCTGCTCCCGGTGGAGAGCGTGTCATGGCTCGACGCGGTCAAGTTCTGTAACAAGTTGAGCGAGCGGGAGCGGCGTACGCCCTATTACAAGATCGAAGACAAGACCGTCACGATTCTGGGGGGCAACGGCTACCGCCTGCCGACCGAGGCGGAATGGGAATATGCCTGCCGCGCTCCGCAGGGCGCCGGCAGCGCCACGAAGCATCCGTTTGGGGGTAACGGAACCGACCTGTCGAGTTACGCCTGGTTTGATGGGAATTCGGGAGAGAAGACACACCCGGTGGGGCAGTTGAAGCCCAACCGCTGGGGCCTCTACGACATGCAGGGTAATGTATGGGAGTGGTGCCAGGACTTCTATTCGGCCGACTACTACACTTTCTCGCCGGAGACCGATCCGCCGGGCCCAGCGGCGGCCTCGTACCGGGTCTACCGGGGCGGTAGCTGGGGCATCGACTCCAGGCTCTGCCGCCCGGCGTACCGTAACAGGTTCGTGCCGGACTACCAGCTCCACTACCTCGGTTTCCGTCTGGCCGCAGACCAGCAATAGGGCCAAGCAAGCAGGCATGTGATCTGGAGCGGAGGGCGGTCGAGGGGGCGAGGCGGAGCCGACCCCCGAACGAGCCGGAGCGTAAGGGCGTGGATGGAGGCCCGGTCGACTTCGTCAAGCGATTCCAGGCGATCCGGCATCGGAATGCGTTTTCCACGCAGAAGACGCACCGCTGAACTTGCGGACCCCCTGGTCGGTCATGCGGCTCTATTGCCGCCGGCCGGACCGGGCTATGCTGAGGGACTGAGAGATGGTCTGAGCTTGCAGGAACAAGGGAGCGATGCGAATGGAGAGTTCCCAGGATCTTATCATCCCCCGTGGGTTCCAGGCAGCCGCCGTGAAGTCCGGGATCAAGCCCTCGGGAGGGCTGGACCTCGCCCTGCTGGTCGCCGCTGGTCCGTGCGCGGCGGCGGGGACGTTCACCACCAACCGGGTGTGTGCCGCGCCGGTGCGGTGGTGCCGCGATCACCTGCCGGCCGACGACATCCGCGCGGTGGTGGTCAACGCCGGCAATGCCAACGCGGCCACGGGCGCCCAGGGGGCCAGGAACGCCGCGAGGACCGCCGAGCTGGCGGGGGAAATGCTCGGCTGCCGGCCCGACCAAGTGCTGGTTGCCTCGACGGGCGTTATCGGCCACCAGTTGCCGATGGACCGGCTGGAGGAGGGGTTGAAACGAGTCAGCAGTCAGCTCTCGGCCGACCCGGGCAGCTTCCAGACCGCCGCGCAGGCCATCCTGACCACGGACACCCGCGCCAAGGTCGTCGCGCTGCAACACAAGCGCCAGAGCGGCACGTTGACCCTCTTCGGCATGGCCAAGGGGGCGGCGATGATCGGCCCGCGGATGGCGACGATGCTCGCCTTTCTGCTCACCGATGCCCCGGTCTGGCCCAACGACCTTCAGCCGATCCTCTCCGATGCGGTCGAGAACAGCTTCAACTGTGTCTCGGTGGAAGGACACACCAGCACCAACGACACGGTCCTGATCCTATCGAGCACAGCCGCGACCGAGCCCGTCCTCAGCGGAGACGATCTGACGGCGTTCGCCGCGATGGTCAATTCGGCCTGTGAGTCGCTGGCGCGGATGATGGCCGCCGATGGCGAAGGCTCGACGCACTTGATCACGATCGACGTCGAGGGATGTGAGACCCGGGAAGAGGCGCGGACCATCGCCAGGACCGTCGCCGACAGCCCCTTGGTGAAGACCGCCATCCACGGCGCAGATCCCAACTGGGGCCGGATTGTCTCGGCCGCCGGTTATGCGGGAGTCCCGTTCGAGGAAGACGAGCTGTCACTCTGGATCAACGGCGTTGCCGTCTACCAGGCCGGTGTCCCTACCGATTTCGATGCGTCATCACTTTCGGCGCAGTTGCGAGCCAACCGCGACGTCCACTTCCGCCTGGTCCTGTCCCGAGGGGCCGACCGGATCCGCTTCTGGACCTGTGACCTGACGGCCGAGTACGTCCGGCTCAATGCGGATTACACGACCTGATCGTTGCTCTTCATTCAACCGAGGGCCGCGACCGCGCTGCGGAAGATCCGCAGGCCCTGGCCCTCCTCGGAAGTGTCTTTGCCGTCCTGCCGCGTCCACCGCGGATGATGAATGGCTGCGACAAACCGTTCCGGGTGCGGCATGAGCCCGAAAATCCGGCCCGAGGAGTCGCAGACGCCCGCCGCGGCAAGCAGCGAGCCGTTCGGATTGGCCGGGTAGTCCATCGTCGGTCGATCGTGCTCGTCGGCGTACTTCAGCACGATCTGGCCGGCCTCATCGAGCGCCTGGGATGCCCGGGGATCGGCCGTGAGGAACTTTCCTTCGCCGTGAGCGACGGGCAGCTCGATGGGTTCCGCGAAGGCGACGAAAGGTGAGAGACCGGGCCGGGGCAAGAGCCGGATCCAGCGTGCTTCAAATCGTCCTGAATCGTTGTGGGCGAGCGTCGCAGCCCCGGGGAACGATCCGCCAGGCAAGAGGCCGCACCGGACCAGAACCTGGAAGCCGTTGCAGATGCCCGCGATCAGGCTGCCGCGGTCGTGGAACCGCCGCAGGGCGTCGCCCAGGGCGTGACCCAGCCGCGTGGCCAGGATCCGGCCCGCGCCCAGGTCGTCGCCATAGGAGAAACCGCCCGGTATGGTCAGGATCTGAAAACCGGCGAGCGCCTGGGGTGCCTCGAGCAGGCGGCCCACATGCCAGGTCTCGGCGCGGGCCCCGGCAAGCTCCCAGGCAGCCGCCGTCTCTTCGTCGCAGTTGGTCCCGGGGGCACGCAGAACGATCACGCGGGGGGTGGCAATGGTACTCATGGTGGGCTCAGCCTGGGGTGGGGAAACCCACCGGTGTACGAGTAACAAGAAAGTGCATCGGTGGTCTTCACCCACCCCATCGAACGATCAGAAACCGCCGTCGCCGGGGTTGAAGCCCGCCTGGTAATCGGCCTCGGCGCGGTAGGCCAGGTTGCGACGGATCAGCTCGGACTCGTAAACCTGAACCACGAAATCGGCCGCGATCTTGAGCCGCGACGACGCGCCCTTGGCGGGGAAGTCGGCCGGGGAACCGCGGCGAAACTCGGCCACGCCGACGTGCTTGGACCGGCTCTTGACGTAGTTGATGCCGGGGATGCCGTCGGCGTCGCCGGATATGAGCAGCGCGATGTCGTAGGTATCCTGCAAGGCCACCATATCGACCGCCAGGCTCGTGTCCAGTCCCTTCTCGTTGACGGTGTGGTGCAGCAAGTCCACCTTCCAGTGGCCCTCCTGGCGGATCTCGACGAAGTCGGTCGCCGACTGGACCCCGTGGTAGAACCGCTTCTTCCGTTCGAGAGCCCGGCGCTTGTTGTCGTACCAGTCGCGGGTTTCGCCAAAGCAAAGGCTCCACGCTTCCTCGATCCGGCGGTCGGCGGGCAGGTCGGGCGATCTGCGGCTGACGTCCTCGATGTAGGCGTCGCGCAGCCTCGGATTCATCTCGAACCGGGCTCGCAGGCGGGCCTCGGCCTTGGGATCGTTCAGGTCCCACTCGTCCATCTTGCCCACGACGTACCAGTAAATTCGCGAGTGCTGTGCGGTCGGCCAGTCGGCGCCTTCCGCGAAGGTGCGGCCCCAGTAATGAACGCTCTGCTCGAACACGTGACGATAAAATGCTCCGTAATCGTCGACGCGCAGGTTCAGGTGCTTCAAAACTCCATCCAGGTTAGACCCATCAACGAACGTCACAAATTTTACCATTGGAAATTCCTTTTCGATTATGTGTTATCTTCTCTGATCAGTCTTGATAGGGGGGTGCCGGAACACGACCGGGCTTTCCGGCAATTCGCCTTTTCACCAGCGTAGGGGCTGCTGCCAGGCTTCTTTCAGATCGCCGATCGGGGCTTCGATCACTACCGATCCATCGAGCCCGGTGACGGCCAGCCGCGCGGGCGCGGTTGCCGTGCCGAGTGGGCTGGAACCGACCTCGCCCAGGCGGCCCCACGGCAGGCTGCCCATCAGATCAGCCAGGGCGGCGTGATGCCGGGGAGGAACCTCGAGCAGGAACCGGCTGGGTGACTCGGAGAACAGGAGCACGAGGTCGTGCGCGGCGTCGTCCTCGCACGGGACGTCGCGAAGTGAGATGGCCGCCCCCAGGCCGCCGGCCATGGCCATCTCGGCCAGGGCGACGGCCAAGCCGCCGTCGCTCAAGTCGTGGCAGCTCCGGACCAGCCCGCGGCTGATTGCCAGATAGACGGCCCGGAACACCCGCTGACCGAGATCGGGGTCGACGCCGGGCACACTGCCTCCATCTTGCCCTTGCATGGCCGCCCAGAGCGAGCCTCCCAGCTCATGGCGGGTGCTGCCGACCAGCACCACGAGGTTACCCGGCTCCTTGAAATCCATGGTGACGCAACTGCGGACGTCGGGCACCTGGCCGATCGCGCTGATCAAGAGTGTCGCGGGAATGGCCAGGCTCTTTCCCTCGTGGGCGTACTCGTTGTTGAGGCTGTCCTTGCCCGAGATGAACGGCGTCTTGTACGCCAGCGCCAGGTCGTGGCAGGCCTGGGCGGCGAGCACGAGCGATCCCAGAGTTTCCGGGCGCTCGGTGCTGCCCCAGCAGAAGTTGTCCAGCAGGGCGATTCGCCGGGGGTGGGCTCCCACGGCGACGCAGTTGCGGACGGCCTCGTCGATGACGCAGGCCGCCATGGCGAAGGGGTCGAGCCGGCCATACCGTGGGTTGATGCCGCACGCGACGGCCAGGCCGCGGTACGAGCCGCGGACCGGCAAGATGACGGCGGCGTCTCCCGGCCCGTCGTCGCACCAGCCGACCAGCGGCTTGATGACGGTCCGGCCCTGCACTTCATGGTCATACTGGCGGACGATCCACTCCTTGCTGCAAACGTCCCAGTGTCCCAGCAGTGCCAGCAGGTCGGCCGTCAGATCGCCTCGCTGGGGCAGAACCAGGGCCTGCTGGGGCGGGGGTGTGAAGCTGGCCTGCCGGACTACCGGGGGCTGCCCTTGGTGCAAGAACTCCATCGCCAGGTCGGCCACGACCCGGCCGTGATAGCGCAAAATGAGCCTGCCGGTCGCCACGAATTCGCCCAGGTCGGTCGCCTCCACTTGCTCGGCTGCGCAGAGCGCGCTGAGTGCGGGCATGGACTGCGGGGATACCGCCAGCACCATCCGTTCTTGGGCCTCGGAGATCCAGATCTCGGTGTAAGAGAGCCCCTGGTACTTGAGCGGAGCGCGCTCGAGCTCCACGACGGCGCCGAGCTCGGCCCCCATCTCGCCGACGGCTGAGCTGAACCCTCCCGCGCCGCAATCGGTGATCGCGTGAAAGAGCCCGCGGTCGCGCGCCTGGAGGATGACGTCCATGACCATCTTCTCGGTGATCGCGTTGCCGATCTGCACGGCGCCGCCGGAGAGCGACTCGCTCTGGCCGGTCAGCTCGGCCGAGCTGAAGGTGGCCCCGTGGATTCCGTCGCGCCCGGTCCGTCCACCGATGGCGATGATCCGGTCGCCCGGCTCAACTTTCTTGAAAGCTTTGCCCCGGGGCAGCACACCCACCGTGCCGCAGAAAACCAGGGGGTTGGCCAGGTAGCCCGGGTCGACCGCGAGCGCCCCGTTCACCGTGGGAATGCCCATCCGGTTGCCATAGTCGCGAACACCGGCCACAACCCCCTTGAGCACGCGCTTGGGATGGAGCACGCCGGCGGGAAGCCCGTCGGCCGGCAGGTCGGGAGGGGCCACGCAGAAGACGTCGGTGTTGCAGATGGGCTTGGACCCCAGGCCCGTGCCCATGGCGTCGCGAATCACACCGCCGATTCCCGTGTTTGACCCACCATAGGGGTCGATCGCCGAGGGGTGGTTATGCGTCTCGACCTTGAAGCAGACGTCATGCTCGTCGTCGAAGCGAACGACTCCGGCGTTGTCGCTGAAGACGCTGACCAGCCAGTCGAGCCCCAGCTCCTTGGTCGCGGCGAAGATGGTCTGCTTGAGGAGGTTGTCGATCGTCCGCCCCTGGAACTCGATCTTGCCCTTCAAGGTCTTGTGGGAGCAGTGCTCGCTCCAGGTCTGGGCCAGGGTTTCCAGCTCACAGTCGGTCGGGTCGCGGTCGAGCCCGGCGAAGTGCCGCTGGATGGTCCGCAGCTCGGCCAGGTTGAGCGAGAGCTGTCCCGACCTGCTCACCTCCAGGAGCGCCTCGTCATCCATCGCGCGGAGCGGCACGGTGATCAGCCGAAACTCGTAATGCCGCCCCTGGCCCAAATGGTCGAACGGCAAGGAGCCAAGGGCGGACTGCTCGACGGCCTCGTTGGCCAGCACGCGCTGGATCAAGCGCGGCAGTTGTTCGGCCGGCCCGTCGATCCCGAAGCTGCGGATGGTTCGCACTCCCTCCACGGCGAAGCCGAGCTCGCGCAGCAGCGCATGCGCGCTTTCGGCTTCGGGATCGGTCACGCCGGGCCTGGGCAGTACGTGGACGACCGACCGGTCCGCCACGGCGGGCGACGGCACGGGACGGATCTGGAACGACTCGACCACCGGATCGGCCAGCACCTGCCGGGCCGCTCGGTCGATGTCTTCCTGGCGGAGCGTTCCTTCGACCAGAAAGCCGCGACTGGCCGCGATCGTCCAGGGGCCCGGAATCCCGGACTCGGCCGCTTCGACCGACAATCGCTTTCCAACCAGGTCGGGATAACCCGGGGCGGGATGAATTTCAAGGTGCCAGAGCATGCTTGGCCATCAATGTTCAAGGAGCAATGTTCAGCTTCATCAAGGATTTTCAATGACCCGCCAGGGGGTAGATTCCAAAGTCGCATCAGAGCAGTTCGGGTCGTCAAGGGTCATGGAAACCAATGTCCGATCAATCGTCCTGGTTTGCGCTGGGTTGCCGGGCTTCGAAGAGACGTCGGCGGTGTCGCGCCTGGTCCCACCATTGGCGAATGGCGTCCTCGTCATCGGTCATCACTGCGTACTTGAAGGCGGCGACCCGTTCCTCCAGCGTACCCAGGGCCTTCAGGAGCGGGCCTCGATTGTCGCGGAAGATGGCGGTCCAGAGGGCGGCGTCGGCAGCCGCGACGCGGGTGCCGTCGCGGTAAGCCCCGGCTGCCAGGGCAAGCCATTCGGCGGGGACGGACGACGCGAGGGCCGCGGCCATGGCGTGCGGGAGGTGGCTCGTGTAGGCCAGTACCTCGTCATGCTCGATCGGGCTCATCTCAAGCATGCGACATCCCAGTCCACCCCAAAAGTCGCGGGCTCGTTGCAGACGAGCCGCCGCCGTCCGCGGGGTGGGTGTCAGCACACAGACGCGGTCGCGCAAGAGCCCCGCGCGGGCATGGGCCGCCCCCGCGCGTTCGGAACCGGCGATCGGATGCGCTCCCACGAAGACGTCGGCTGCGGCAGGCTGCGATTCGATCGTCTCGACGATCTGCCGCTTGGTGCTGCCGGCGTCGGTCACAAGGGCCCCTGCCGGCACGGCCTGGGCGGCCCGGCGCACGTCGTGCGGTATCCGGCTGACCGGGGTACAGACCACCACGACCTCGGCCTCGGCAACACCTGCTTCCAGGTCGGTCGTGGCCTGGTCGATGATCCCTCGATCCTGCGCCTGCTGGAGCGTCTTCAGATCGCGGCCCACGCCGACGACTCGCGCGGCCAGACCGCGAGAACGTAGCGCCAGCCCGATCGAGCCCCCGATCAGCCCCACGCCCACGATCGCCACCGTTTCCAGACGCTGCAAGACAGCTCCCTCGCGACGGAGTCCAGCTTTTCCATCACGACCCAAAACCTTCATGGAAGTTTTATCTTACAAGTCCCCCGTCGCCAAAACGAGACCGAACAGCCGATTTGGGCAGTCATCCGGCGTGGGCCCGCGGATCAGTCTCAGTCGGGGCTTGGCGCCAGGAACGCGCGGAGGGCTCTCCACATGGACAAGGCCGATTTCCAGCGGGAGTGCGGCCGCTTCCTCAGAGCTTTGAGCAAGATCTGCTCCAGTCCTTCTGGTGCATCGGGCCGGTAGGCCCGCAGCGGGACCGGGGGATGATCGAGGATCATCTCGTAAGAGTCAGGCC
>JBAUOX010000406.1:0-11917 GCA_049579985.1 Isosphaeraceae bacterium
GTTCGGGTACAAGGAACCACGGGTGAAGCAGCGGGAGGAGCCCGTCGCTTCACCCTTTCTTTGTTCTTCGTGCCCGCGTGCGGCCGGCGTGGGCCGGGCCCCGGCCCCGGCGGGGTCGACTGTCCCGATTTGACAGATCAGGGGGTGCGACCCAAGTTACTGATGGGCGGTTCGGCCCGGAAAACGAGCCGGCACCTCCCAGCGCGTTGGGCGGAGGTAGGGAATCGGGATTGTTCGAGGAGTTCGTGATGACACAGGTACCCCAGGCGGTGATCTGGCTGGTCTCGGCGGTCTTGATTGAGGCTGCGGTGATCGATGGCCGGCGGCTTCGCGTTCCCAACTGGCTGACGTTTCATTTTGTCCTTGGGGGCCTGGCGTTTGCCGCCTGGTCAGGCGGCCGGGAGATGTTTCTCTGGTCGCTGGCGGGGACGGGTGTCGGCCTGGTTTCGCTTCTGCCTCTCTATGCGATCGGCGGCATGGGTGCGGGTGACGTCAAGCTGATGGCCGGCGTCGGAGCCTGGCTGGGCCCATGGCTGACGCTCTGGGCATTTGTGTCCTCGGCGCTGGTGGGTGGGCTGCTGGGCGCGGCGATGATTGTTGCCTCGGGCAATGTGATCCGGCACTGGGTGATGTTTCAAACAATCGGCCACGAGATTCTGTCGATTCGCAACCCCGCCGTGCTGGCCGAAAGAGCTGGCGAGCGCAAGAAAAACATGATGCTTCTTCCTTACGGTATCCCGATCGCGATCGGCTCCATCGCCTACTTCGGCTGGATGGGGCTGTACTTCTGAACCGAACGCCGCGATGGCAGAGAGCCAGCGGCCGGCAACGACTCCGGAAGCCGCAAGAGCCCCAACCGGGCGGAAAGTGAAACGAACAGATGAACAGCAGATCGCTGACGGTGCTCGTTCTTGCCGTCTTCCTCGGTCTGGGCGCCATGCTGCTGACCCGGCACCTGATGAGCAAGCCGGCCGCCGCCGAGGAAGAGTCACAAGAGATCCTCGTCGCCGCGCGCGACTTCAAGGAGGAGGAGATCCTCAAGCCAGACATGGTCAAGACGGAGCGGAAGAGCAAGTCAGCCGTTCCGGTCGGCGCGTTTTCCTCGTTCAAGGACGTGGAGGAGCGGTGGGTCAAGACGGCCATGTCGGAGGGTGACCCGATCGTGGAGAAGAAGCTCGGCCCCAAGGGGTCGCCGCCGGGACTGGTGGCAAACATTCCCAAGGGCATGCGGGCCTACACGGTCGATGTCACCGAGCAGTCGGGCGTCTCGGGGTTCATCCTCCCTAACAACCGCGTGGACGTAGTGCGTTACGAGGCCAACGAGAAGTCCCAGTTGCAGCGGGGTGAGACGATTCTTCAGGACATCCAGGTCCTTGCGGCCGGGCAGGTGTTCACCCTTCAGGCGGAGAAGTCGCTCCAGAACCGGACCGTGACTCTGGCGGTCTTTCCCGAGCAGGTGCACATCCTGGTCGCCGCCCGTGCGAAGGGGCCTCTTTCGCTCGCGCTCCGCGGGGTCAACGATCACGACATTGTCGATCGACCCAAACCGAAGCCGGAAGAAAGCGAGGAGCAGAAGGCGCGAAGGACCAAGATGGAGAAGGAGCTCGAAGATCTGAAGCTCGAGCAGGCGAAGACGAAGAAGGAGTTCGAAGATCTGAAGCTCGCGCAGGCGAAGAAGATGCCCGAGCCCCCGAAACCGCCGGAACCCAAGAAGCGCAAGGTCTACATCTACCGGCCGCTCCTGGACCAGGTTAAGGACCTCGACGAAGCGCCCCGGAAGATCGCCCAGAAAAAACCGAACAGCGACGACGATGAGCCTAGCAACTTCGGCTTCGGGACCACGTCCGTCACCAAGGTCGACCCCGATGGCAAGGGTACAATAGACAGGGATCATTGATGCAAGACTCTCCTCGCGATCGTCGCCCCGCCCCGCCATCGGAGCAGGACATGCAGCACCGACGATGCCCTGCTGTCCGTCGAGGATGTCCGACAGGCGAGGTCCCTAGTGCACTGGTAGATGACACATGAGGGATGTGATAAGAGGCGTTTTGGTTGATCCAAACGAGGAGTCGCGGCAGGCGCTGCAGCAGCTCCTGGGCTCCATGGGTTCTGTGTGGATCGTCGAGGTCCTTTCCAGCTACAAGGTCGCGGCGAGCCGGATCGTCGAGATCGCCCCGGACCTTTGCTTTGTGGCCCTCGACTCCGAGCCGGGCCAGGCCGTCGAGCTGATCGCCAGCATCGTGCAAGCGCTCCCGAACGCCGTGGTGCTGCCGGCCAGCGCGAGCTGCGACAGCACCTTGATCCTCAAGTCCATCCGCGCCGGAGCACGTGAGTTCCTGACGCTGCCGACCGAGGCCAGCGAGCTGATGGAGATCATCACGCGGCTCTTCCGCGGCCGCGGCGATTCTCCCTCATCGGCCGTCAAGGGCCCGCAGATCATCACCGTCACCGGAGCGGCCGGCGGAGTCGGCTGCACCTCGCTGGCGGTGAATCTCGCCACCAGCATGGCCGGCAGCCACGAGTTCGAGACCATCCTCCTGGACCTCGACCTCATGTTCGGCTCGGTCGACGCCTGCCTGGACATCATCCCGGACACCACCCTGTTCAACGTGGTGCAGAGCTTCGACCGCCTGGACCCGACCCTGCTCAAGCGGTCGATGACACGGCACGCCTCGGGCCTCTACGTCTTGCCCCATCCCGTCGCACTCGAAGAAGCCGCCAAGATCGATCCCGAGACCCTGAAACGCCTGTTAGGCCTGCTGAAGGCGGCCTTTCCTTGCCTGATCATCGACACCAGCAAGGGGCTTCAGTCGTCTGACTTCGTGGCCTTCGAGATGGCCGATGTGATTCTCATGGTGATCGTGCTTGACCTCACCTGCCTGCGCAACACCTCCCGGCTGCTCAACCTGTTCAAGCAGTTCGAAGGCATGGTCGACCGGGTGAAGCTGGTGGTGAACCGGGCCGGTTCCGCGGAAACGGAGATCAGCCTCAAGAAGGCCGAAGAAACCCTCAAGATGCCGATCTCCTGGCAGGTGCCACTCGCGGTCAAGCCGTTCCAGAACGCTCGAATCCGGGGTGTTTCGATCAGCGAGGTCGCATCGGGCAGCCGGGCGCATCAGGCCATTCTCGAGATCGCCCGCGCACTCAGCCCGGCTTTATCGAGCGAAACCAAGAAGCCGAGAAAAGGTTTGTTCGCTGCCTTTTTTTAGGTCGAAATAAACGACCGAGGAGCCGATTCCGATGTTAAGAGGTCTAGGACGAAGCCCGTTTGGTCCAAGAGTTCCCTTTGGCGGCGGCGCGCCGCCGAACCCCGCCGAATCGACTTCGGCGGCTGTCGAGAGCCCCTTGCCGGGGATTCCCGCTCCGCCCTCACCCCCACCGCAGCCGGCACGACGGTCCGAACCGGTCAAGGAAAATGACCCGGTCGTCGAGCAGTACGAGACGCTCAAACGGCATATTCACATCCAGCTCGTGGACCGGCTCGACATGAACCGGGTCAGCGAGATGGACCCGAAGACCCTGCGCAACGAGATCCGGAGCATCGTCGAGCATCTCTGCGATACCGAGAACCCACTGCTTAACCGCAACGAACGCCAGCGCCTGGTCAACGAGATCCTTGACGAGACCTTCGGTCTCGGCCCGCTCGAGATCTTGCTCAAGGATGACAAGATCGGCGACATCATGATCAATGGTCCCAAGAAGGTCTTCATCGAGAAAGAGGGCCGGATCCAGAAGTCGGAAGTCGTCTTTCGCGACAGCGAGCACCTGCTGCAAATCATCGATCGAATCGTCTCACGGGTCGGCCGCCGGGTCGACGAGACTTCGCCGATGGTGGACGCCCGGCTGTCCAATGGCTCGCGGTTCAATGCCATCATCCCGCCGCTGGCGCTCGACGGCCCCGTGGTCACGATCCGGATGTTCGGCTCGCACCCGCTCTCGAAAGACGATCTGTTACGGTTCAAGGCGTTCACGCCCGAGATGCTCGCGCTCATGGAAGGGGCAATGAAAGCGCGGCTGAACATCGTGATCTCGGGAGGAACCGGCTCAGGGAAAACCACGCTGCTCAATACGCTGTCGAGCTTCATCCAGCTCGATCATCGGGTGATCACGATCGAGGACGCGGCCGAGCTGCAGCTCCAGCAGGATCACGTGGTGCGCCTGGAGACGCGCCCGGCCAACATCGAGGGCCGGGGCGCCATCACTGCCACCGACCTGGTGAAGAACGCCCTGCGAATGCGGCCCGACCGGATCATCATCGGCGAGTGCCGGGGGGCCGAGACACTGGACATGATCCAGGCCATGAACACCGGCCATGAGGGCTCGATGACCACGGTCCATGCTAACACACCACGCGACGCCTTGAGCCGGCTCGAGACGATGATCAGCATGGCCGGACTGGATCTGCCCATCCGCGCCCTCCGTGCGCAATTCGCCTCGGCCATCGACCTGATCCTGCAGGCGAGCCGGCTCCAGGGCGGTCCGCGCAAGGTGACAAGCATCTCCGAGGTGGTCGGCATGGAGGGAGACACCATCATCATGCAGGAGATCTTCGCTTTCCGCCAGGCCGGGGTCGATCCCAACGGCCGGGCTTTCGGCGAGTTCATTTCGACCGGCATCCGCCCCACGTTCATGGACCGGCTTGAATACAGCGGCTACCAGTTGTCCCCCGACATTTTTCGGCAGCGTGTGCTATTGAAAGATTGAGGATCTCCCGTTTCCCCTTGTCCGAGGGAAGAGTCCTGGAGCGAAGATCATTATGGACGATTCCATGTTCCTGTCGATGGTGATCGGGATCGGCGTGATCGTCCTGGTCGGCGCGGTGGGTCTCGTGATGTCCGGCTCGTTCGTCAAGCTCGCCGAGCAGCGGCTGGAAGGCCTCATGGGAGGCATTGGGAAACGGACCAAGGAGCAGCTCGCCAGCGGCATCCTGCTGCGCCCCTCGGCCATCAATCTCGGCGGCGGGTCCCTGTGGGCCAAGCTCGTCCCCAACCCCGAGAACCTCAATCTGCTCTACGAGCAGGCGGACGTGAACCTCACGTTCAACTCGTTCATGGCGCTCGTGATCGGGCTTGCGGCGGTGGGACTGGTGGTCGGCTTGGTTTTCCGGTTGCCATTCTACGCGTTGCCCCTGGGCGCGGGCTTTCTCGCCGCCCTGCCCTTCCTCTGGCTGCTCAAGCGGAAGCAGAAGCGAATCAAGAAGTTCGTCGCGGCCATGCCCGAGTCTGTCGAGCTGATCGGCCGGGCCCTCCGCGCCGGGCATGGTCTGGCCTCGGGGCTGCACCTCGTGGCCGAAGAGATGCGCGGGCCCATTGCCGATGAATTCAACCGCGTGTTCGAGGAGCAGAACCTGGGCATCCCGATCGAGCTCTCGTTGCGCAACATGGCCGACCGGATCCCGGTCATGGACGTGCGATTCTTCGTCATCGCGATCATCATCCAGCGGGCGACCGGCGGCGACCTGGCCGAGGTGCTCGACAAGATCGGGCGGTTGATCCGCCAGCGTTACGAACTGCTGGGGCACGTCAAGGCGCTCACCGCCGAGGGCCGGCTCTCGGGCATCGTGCTCCTGGCCCTGCCGCCGGGCCTGCTCGCGTTCCTCTCGTTCTCAAACTATGGCTATATCAGTCCTCTGTTCACGACATCGGCCGGCACCAAGATGCTGGTGGCGACCGGGGTCATGCAACTGCTGGGCGCCTGGATGATCAACAAGATCGTGGCGATCAAGGTGTGAATTACCGTGCCAGTAACCCTCGAAGCCTTGCTTCCCTTCCTGGTTTTTCTGTCGATCACGCTGGCGGTTTGGGCAATCCTGTCGGCGCTGGGCGACCGCAAGACTGGCGCCGAGGACCGCCTTCGCCGGATCATGAACCCGACGCTCGGCCGCAAAGAGGCCGAAGAGCGGGTGGCCGGCCGGCAGGAGAAGTTCCAGGCCCAGGTAACCAGGGCCGCGAACAAGCTGGGTCAGTCGCTGCGTCCCTCCGACGAGGAAGATCTCGGCAAGGTCCGGCTCAAGCTGCTCAATGCCGGATTCCGCAGCGAGAACGCGGTGGCCGTTTTCTTCGGCATCAAGATGATCCTCATGCTCCTGGGCTTGGCGATCGCCTTTCCGATCGTGGCGCTCAAGCTCGGCTTGACGCGCAATGCGCTCACCATCACGATCGTGAGCGGCGGAATCGGTTTCTACCTGCCAGGATTGGTCGTGAACAGCCGGAAGAAGAAGCGGTTCGAGTCGATTTTTCTTGGCCTGCCCGACGCGCTGGACCTGATGGTTGTTTGTGTCGAGGCGGGCCTTGGCCTCGATGCGGCCATGCGCAGGGTGACCACCGAGCTGGCGACATCATGCCAGGTCCTTTGCGAGGAGTTCGCCATCTCCAATTTCCAGCTCCAGATGGGTCGGCCCCGCAAGGATGTGCTGCGCGACCTTGGGCTGCGGACCGGGGTCGATGACGTGCGCTCGCTGGCCGCGGTTATCATCCAGGCCGAGAAGTTCGGGTCCAGCATCGGGTCGGCCTTGCGGGTTCAGTCCGACGCCATGCGGCTGCGCCGCCGCCAGTATGCCGAGGAGCGCGCGGCCAAGACCGCCGTGAAAATCATGATCCCGCTGATCCTTTTCATCTTCCCGGGCGTCTTTGTGGTCCTGGTCGGTCCCGCCGGCATCCAGATCGCCAACACCCTCATGGCGAAGTAGAAAGGAACAGGCGATGCGTAAGCTCGCCGGCCAGCTCGGCAGCGAAATGGAAGTGGAGCATCACCGCTCGAAGTGGCCTTCAGTGCTCATGGCTCTGATCTTGCTGGTTGGTCTCGGTCCTCTGGCTCTCGAAGGAATAGCCCTCTGTGTGGGCGCCTGGAAAGATTTCCTGGGCGTTTCGGGCAACGTCAAGACTCCCGTCCTGGACGGTGTCCAGGATAGCCTCAACGACTTGAGAGGCATCTTCTGGAGCCAGATCACACCCTGGTTTCGCTCGATGCCATGGGACCCAAAGATGGTGCTTCCCGTCGCAGCCGTCGTGATGGTGATGGCCATGTTGATGCTGCGCCGGAATTGACCTCACGTCCTCTCCTGCCCTGGATGGCCCGTTTGCATCAGGCGCCTTCCGGACGCTGCCTTCCGCACTCTTTTTCAGGTTGTGGCTCTGACCCGTGCGGGGGTTGACAGCCGCCACCTCGTGGGACATCCTGGAGCCGTATGGATGCCGAAGTGGCGGAATGGCAGACGCGCCGGACTCAAAATCCGGTCCCCGCAAGGGGGTGTGGGTTCAAGTCCCACCTTCGGTACTAAGTGCAAGATGCCAAGCGATCGGATTCGAGCGCGCGGTTTGTCCCACTTCGACTGAAGCAAGACACTTTCTCTCGCATGGCACGCCTGATAAAATCCGGTGAGTCTGCATCTGTGACTCGCGACTGGACGAGGTTTCCCATGGTTGCCCGTGGTCGAGTGCAAAATGGCGTCGTCGTGCTAGACAACGGCGTGTGCTTGCCTGAGGGACAAGAGGTGACCGTGCTGGTGCCCGGCACAGTGCCAGCCGCTCCGCGGATGGAAGGCTCGCGGCCGCACAGCGTCCTCGACATTGCGACCGTGGGCCTGGGCCCGGTACTTCGTCCGCTGACTTCCGACGACGACCTGCTCGGCGAAATGCTGGAAGGTCGGCCATGATCCATGGCCTCGACACCGGATTCCTTGTGGCTGCAGAGGTCAGAGAGCATGCCGAGCACGCAGCCGCGCGGGACATGCTGGCCCAGGTGCTCTCGGCGGGTGACCTCATCGCTATCGCCCCGCAGGTATTGGCGGAGTTCATCCATGTCGTCACCGACCCCCGTCGCTTCACACAGCCGCTCGACATGAACGTGGCCCGTCACGTTGCCGAGCAGTGGTGGACGGCGAGCGACGTCGTACAAACTTTCCCCGACACTGGTGCCGTGCGGCAGTTTCTCACATGGCTGCAGCAATTCTCGTTGGGCCGCAAGCGACTGCTGGATACGCTCCTTGCCGCAACTTACCGGCAGGCAGGCATCCAATCGCTCCTCACGACCAACCAGTCGGACTTCCTGGTTTTCGGCGTCTTTACGTGCGTCGCGCCCAGGGGAAGCGGCACGAATCCCTGAATGTGCTGGTCCATGTGACCGAGCCGTTGCGCGCACTCGTGGAGTTGCACCACCGGCTAGAATGTCCACACCGTGCCCGGCGTTAGCGGACCGACCTGCTTGCCGTACCGCTTGAGCGGAGGTTCCGGGGACACCATACGCGGTTTCCGGAAACACCATACAAAACTCACGACAATAATTAGGTATGGTGTCCCCGGAACCAAGGACAGGTGTCAACCCGCCAGGCCGATTTGGCAACAAAATGGTAACTGGACTGGCAATATCAGACCGATGCCACTACAATGTACGTAGCTCAGGGCGACATCGTAACTGCCTTGAAAACAAGGAGTTTAAGTATCACTGCAACGTGTTTCCAATACCACGGATATGGCAGAAGTCCCGGACTCAAAATCCGGTCCCCGCAAGGGGGTGTGGGTTCAAGTCCCACCTTCGGTACTAGCGACCAACGCCGTTCTCCGGCGGCGCGGAAGTGCGTGCCGCTCAGTGATTGAAGCCGACCCTCTGCCAGGTCGAGAACATGGCGATTGCCGCCGGGAACGGGGCGGCACTCCGAGTCCGAAACGCGACGGACGTGATCCGGTAGAAACGGACGCCGGCGGGGACGCTCAGACCGAGACCAGGACTGACAGGCACGGTCGGTAAACCCTCCTCACACTGCGTATGGGTCGCCGAACCGCAGACCCATGACCCACCGATCGACTCTCTCGACCGCTTCCCCGGCGGGCGGCGCGTGTCAGAACAGCTCCCGGATTCTGGCCCCGTCGAAATTCAGGAACGAGAGAAGGTGCAAGGCCATCCGCCAGAAACCGCGGAGGGCTTCTTCGCCCTCCAAGGGCAGCATGCCAGCCCCATGCTTCCCCTCCATTTTGTTGAAGGAGCGGGACTTCAAGGACGATAAGAGAGGAGAGTAAAAAGAACGGGGTTATAGGAAATACGAGGAATGATCAGTTGAGTCGCCCGATGATGCTATGGCCGATGGAGCGGACCCGAGACCCCAACGTCCAAGACGACCTCGTGCCTGGGGATTGGCAGTCCAGATACCTCGGTATTCGAGAGCGTCTGCGGTCGAAAGAGACGGCAATCGCATCGTTCCTGGTCCTTGGATGTGTTTTTCGCATCATCCGTTACGCACAGAATTTACCGCTCTGGTCCGATGAGTGCTTCTTGTCTGTCAACTTCATTGATCGCGGATATCGAGAGCTTCTCGAACCTCTGGATAATGGGCAGATCGCCCCGCCTTTGTTCCTCTGGGCCCAACGATTCATCATCGACCTGGGGGGATTCTCCGAATGGTCCCTCCGCTTCTTTCCACTCGTCTGCGGGCTGGCGAGCGTGTTTCTCTTCTGCCACCTGGCAAGGCGAGTTTTCGGATCCGATTCGATCCCCCTTTTGCTGGCGGTCGGGAT
The DNA here is from genome assembly GCA_049579985.1 of Isosphaeraceae bacterium. Classification (GTDB taxonomy): domain Bacteria; phylum Planctomycetota; class Planctomycetia; order Isosphaerales; family Isosphaeraceae; genus Aquisphaera. Next base: position 9,510 of record JBAUOX010000406.1, read on the forward strand.
CTTCGCAGTAAGCGTGCATCCGATTCGCCATGCATCCGAGGCCAAGCCCTACGCCTCTGACCTGCTGGTCGCCGTACTCTTACTGGCGCTCGCCGCGGAGTGGTTGCATCGACCGCAACAGGTCCGCTGGATGTGGGCACTCGTCGGGGCCGTGCCACTGTCTCTCGCGCTCTCCAATGCCGCGGTCTTCGTCGCGGGAGGCATCGGCCTGGGGCTCGCCTATCCGGTCTGGAAGCACGGAAGCCGGCGCAACCTGGTTGCATTCTGTTCTTTTGGAATCGCCCTCATCGTCTCGTTCACAATACTCTACCTGTTCGTCACTCATGGCCAGAGCGCCAGGGCCATCGACGGCTTGAGACGCTACTGGTCCGCCTCGTTCCCTCCGCTGACAGATCTCCCCCGGCTGCCGGGATGGTTGATCTCGGCTCATACCGGAAGTGGTTTCGCATACCCCGGCGGTGGATCTCGAGGAGGAAGCACCGCGACGTCGCTGGCCTTTCTGATCGGGGTGGTCGGAATGACGCGCAGGGGTCATGGGGCGATGGTCACCTGTCTGCTCGCTCCCTTCGCACTGGCTTTTGTTGCTGCGTCGCTCCATCGCTATCCGTATGGATTCGAGGCCCGCCTGATGCAGTTCGTCGCCCCCAGCATCTGCCTTTTGAGCGGCCAGGGCGCGGCGATCGTGCTGGGTTGGGTTCGACCTCCGACCCTGCGTCGTAAACTCCTTCTGACTGGCATGCTCTGTCTGGTCGTTTGCGGGATTGTGCCCCAGGTCGTCAGTTCGCTTTTCCCGTACCGAATGCTTTATGACCATCAGTCGCGTGAATTCGCGCGTTGGTTCTGGGTCAAGCAGGCCGAGGATGCGAAACTTGCCTGCTTCGATCTTGATTGCGGCATCGAGCGCCGCGGAGCCTGGCTCGGTCGAAAAGCCTGGTATCTCTGCAACCAGATGATATATTCCCCGGATCGCCGAAGTGCGATTCTGGGTCGTGACCGAGAGATCTCGATGGATCGCCCGCTGCGCTACATCTTGTTCGAGGAGTCGCCTGAGAACCCGTCCGTCCGGGATTGGCGGGCCCGAATGGAACGGAACCTTGTTCTCAAAGGCTCAAAGGTCTATCACTTACCGGTTACGCTGGGAGAAGGACGACCGGCGACCGAGGAGTGGCGAATTCTCGAGTTCGTTCCCCGACACGCTGGCTCTCCCGAAATGGTTGCCGTGCAGCAGCCGGCAGATCGGCAGTGACGCTGAATGGTGGTAGCGAGGGGATGGAGGCATGGAAGCCGAGAGATACGCGAGCACCGACAGGGGCCTGACCGCGCCTCGGCCGCTGTCCCTCGCCGAACGGTCCGAGCCGGCCTGGGTGGCCTCCGCGACCTGGTTCTTTGTGGGCTTGGGCATCGCGGTGAGGTTGGTGCGCTACTTCGTGAACTATCCGATCTGGCACGACGAGGCCTTTCTGGCTGTCAATTTCTGGGACCGAGGTTACATCGATCTGCTGCGGCCGCTGGATTATGGCCAGGTCGCCCCCTGGCTCTTTCTGGCGATCGAGCGGACGGCAGTGACGTGGCTGGGATACTCTGAGCCGGCCCTCCGCCTGTTTCCGACAGTCTGTAGCGTCCTCAGTCTTCCGCTGCTCCGCCACGTTGCCGGCCGGTTGCTGCGCGGGACACCGCAACTTCTGGCAGTCGCGGTTCTCGCCGTTTCGTTTTACCCGATCCGCCACGGTGCCGAGATCAAGCCCTACGCCTCGGATCTACTTGCCTCGCTGATCCTGCTGGCCCTTGCCGTCGAATGGATGCGATCGCCGGAATCCAGCCGGTGGTGGTGGGCACTGACGGCATTGGTTCCGATCCTGGTTGCCCTTTCCTATCCCGCCGTATTCGTGGCGGGGGGTGTCAGCCTTGCACTGGCGCCTTCGGCTTTGAGGTCAAATCAACGGCCGGTTCGTCTTGGATGCATGGTTTACAACCTCGTCCTGGTCGCCTCGTTCCTGGCCGTCTACTTCGCCTGTACGGTGTTTCAGGCGGAGGCCATGCGCGACAGCTACCGCAATGGGTGCTGGGCCAACGCCTTTCCTCCGCTCGATCGCCCCTGGGCGATACCTCTCTGGCTCGTGGACGTCCACGCCGGCAGGATGATGGCCTACCCGGCCGGCGATCGACACGGCGGCAGCTCTTTGACCCTCCTCTGCGTGCTCGCGGGCTGCTTGGCGCTGTACCGGCGCAATCAGAAAACGACACTCGCCGTTCTGGTCGCCCCCTTCGGCCTGGGCCTGATCGCGGCCTTTCTGGGACGCTATCCCTACGGCGGCGCCCCCCGGATCATGCTGTACGGGGCGCCTTCGATCTGTCTGCTCGTGGGGCTGGGACTGACGGATCTTCTCTCCCGCATTTGCCGACTGGAG
>JBAUOX010000407.1:0-5834 GCA_049579985.1 Isosphaeraceae bacterium
TCTTCCCTATTGCCAGTACATCACCGGCAACGACAAGCTCGGGGTATTGCGGCGCAACCTCGAGCAGATCCGAACCCAGAACGCCGCCTCCGAGGCATCGCTGGACGAATTGTCCGAGGAATCGTGAATCGAGACTTTCCTGCGAAGCAGAATGTGTGCATCGTCGCCATCGTGAGCGCCGAGAGATGGCTCGATTGCGTTGGCGTGAACGAGCGCTGGTGACGCTCCTCTGGGGGAATCCCTCGAATGTCCGTTGATCTCTCGAAGTGCCTGGTGATCGGCGTCTCCTCGCGGGCCCTCTTCGACCTGGAAGCGGCGAACCGGGTCTACCAGACCGAGGGGGTGGACGCTTATGCACGTTACCAGCTCGAGAAGGTGGACGAGATTCTTCAGCCCGGTAGCGGTTTTCCGCTGATTCAGGCGATCCTCCGGCTCAACGACCGGGCACGCGGGCCAGAGCAGCGCCGGGCCGAGGTCGTGATCGTTTCCAAGAACAACCCGGCGACCAGCCTCCGGCTGTTCAACGCGATCAAGCACCACGGGCTGGACATCCAGCGGGCGATCCTGACCGGCGGGGCAGCGACGGCCCCGTACCTCCGGGCCTTCGATATGGACCTGTTTCTCTCGGCCTCCACGCCCGACGTTCAACAAGCGCTTGGCGCCGGGATCGCCGCGGGGCTGATCTACCCGACGCCCTCCACTCTGGCCGATCCGCGGAACCAGATCCGGATCGCCTTCGACGGCGACGCAGTGCTCTTCTCTGACGAGTCCGAGCGGATCTTCCAGCAGCAGGGCCTTCCCGCCTTCCACGAGCACGAATCCCGCAACGCCCACGTCCCGCTGGCCGATGGGCCGTTTGCCAGGCTCTTGCGCACCCTCTCGCTGCTGCAAGGAAACAATCCCGCCGAGTCATCGCCGATCCGCCTGGCCCTGGTCACCGCCCGCAGCATGCCCGCCCATGAGCGAGTCATCCGCACTCTCCACGCCTGGAACGTTCGGATCGACGAGGCCTTCTTCATGGGCGGCGTGTCCAAGACCCCCATCCTCCAGACCTTCAACCCCCACATCTACTTCGACGACCAGGAGATCCACTGCGACCCCGCCTCCAAGGTGGTTCCGACCGCCCGGGTTCCACTCCTGCTGAAACCGCTTGCCGGCCAGGTCGCGGCCACGAGCCTCTGAGCGACGTGTCACCCGCTGAAATCCAGGACCCACCGCGGAAGCCTACCAGGAGCACGCTCCTGTAGCCGGGTCCCGGTTCAGGATCGGTGAATTGTCGGGGTCCGCCGTCGATGCCGCAGGCCAAGCTGGTTACAGCACTCCCCACCCGGCAGGGGTCAACATGCTACGAAAAGCTACGTTTGTTGCACCTGCTTATGTAGTCGCTCACAAGGCCGGGCGGTATCGTCAGAATGTAAGCCCGTCGTGAGAATCTAAAGGAGAAGATCATGAAGTCGCCGTTTCCAGGCATGGATCCCTACATCGAGGCTTGCGGGCTATGGGGAGATTTTCACAGCCACCTCATTGAGAAGATCGGTGAGAAACTCGCCGATGTGGCTCCGGAACATTACCTGGTACGGACCGGGGAACGATCTTACGTTGTCCTCGTGGAGTCGGAAGGCAAGAAAAGCTACCCATTCTTGCCCGATGTCAGCATGACCGCCCCTCGCGGCCGGAAGAAGACCCCGAAAAAAGGCAGCACGGCGTTGGCGGAGCCGGCTGACGAGGCCGAGCCCGTGACTATGCGCGCCTTCATCCAGGAGGAGCATCGCGAAGCCTTCCTCGAAATCTACGAGGCGAGTCCCGGCCAGCGCCTGGTGACAAGCATCGAGGTCCTCTCACCGTCCAACAAGCGTCCCGGCACAGAGGGGTGGTAACTCTACCAGCGTAAGCGGCAAAGTCTTTTACTAGGCAATGTGAACCTCGTGGAAATCGACCTGCTCCGCGGCGGCCAGCGCATGCCCATGCTCGATCCCTGGCCAGACAGTCCTTACACGCTGCTGGTCGCCCGGGCGAGGGCCCAACTTTGCCGGGTCTGGCGGGCCCACTATCGCCGTCCGTTGCCCCTTGTTCCCGTGCCGCTGGCGAAACCGGACTCCGATATCCCGCTAGACCTTCAGCCGATGATCGATGAGATCTATCAGCGGTTCCGCTACCCGCGAAGTATCGACTACAGCAAGCCTTTGACCCCGCCGCTTGATGCCGCGGAAACCGGCTGGCTGAAGCAACAATTGCAGGCCCGGCGTAGCCACCGATAACTGCAAGGACGAAGCAAGACTCCGACAGGAGACCATGAGTCATGTCCACGTCCGGCTCCGCCAACTACGTCCTGCGCACCCGGCTCGCCGACGAGTTCGCCGCCCGCTGCCGGGCCGGCGAACGGCCGACAGCACCTCGAGGAGGGGCCAGCCGCGTCCCGGAAGAACCATAAGGAAAGCCGCAAAAGAAAGCTCAGCCGGCAGGTAACCGCCCTGCTGCACAAGTCTGCGGTACTTTGACAAACGACACGACTTTGGTATCATATGGGATTCACCCTCTCGATGCCGTATCGCGCCGATCACTGGAGGAGGGGCCTGACACAGCCAAACGATGTTCCGGCGATGATGAAGGAAGTCCACCCTGATGATGCGGTGGCGATCGGAGTATCCCGGGAACCAGGGAGGGGTTACTGGAGAATTGATGGCATGGCCGAGATGATGACCACCGACGTCCGCGCGATCATGGACCGGACGCCGTTTGATGTTTCCGCGGTGGCGGATCTGCGCGAGGTGCTGGGCCGCGACCCCTCGCGTTACCGGACGCTGCGCGACGCCGTGGCCAATATTCGCGAGCGGGACAAGAAGGATCAGAAGCCCGAGACTTATCTCCGCCTGGGAGTGGGCGAGGTGCTCCTGGGCCGGTACGGCTCGGGGCTGGAACATCTGAAGCGGGCCGGTGAAGCGGGGATGGCTTTCTTCTTTCAGGGCCTGGCGTTGGAGAACATGCAGAAGTACGACGACGCCGCGAAGGCCTTCGCCCACGCGGCCAGGCTCGGATACGACCCCAAGAATTCCGAGCTTCATCGTGCTGGCGCCCTGCGCCGAACCGGCCACGCGGAGGAGGCCAAGAAGATCCTTGGCGGCTTGCAGAAGCTGAGCGGGGCCTCGGCCGAGTTCCATTTCCAGCAGGGTGCAATCCTGGCCGCCGAGGGAGAGCTTGGCCAGGCCGCAAGTGAACTGGAAAAAGCCCTCAGCCTCGATCGGGACCACAACGGCGCCCTGTTCGAGCTGGCGTACATCAACGACCTCTTCGGCAACGACGACGCGGCAGTGGACCTTTACAAGCGGTGCACCGAGCGCCCGCCGGTTCCCCTGGCGGCCTGGATTAACCTGGGCGTGCTCTACGAGGACGAGATGCGGTTCCGCGAGGCCGAGCATTGCTATCGCCAGGTCCTTGCCCATGAACCCAATCACCCGCGCGCCCGGCTGTTCGTCAAGGATTGCCAGGCCAGCAAGGGAATGTACTACGACGAGGAGGCCGAGAAGGGCTACACGGTCCTCAAGCAGCTTCTCGAGATACCCGTGACCGACTTCGAGCTTTCGGTCCGGAGCCGCAACTGCCTTCGCAAGATGAATATCCGCACGCTCGGAGACCTGACGCGCACCACCGAAATCGCGCTTCTGTCCAGCAAGAATTTTGGCGAGACCTCGCTCGCCGAGATCAAGGAGATGATGACCTCCAAGGGCGTTCGGCTGGGCATGGCCCTCGAAGGCGGCGATCGCAGCGTGGCCACGCAGGACCATCGCGCTGATCCGCCCCAGGAGGTGCCCCCCGAGGTGCAGGCCTTGCTTAACAAGCCGATCAGCGAGCTGAGCCTTTCGGTACGTGCTCGCAAATGCATGAGCAAGCTCAACATCCAGTCGGTGGGCGATCTGGCCAAGCGGTCTGGTGATGAGCTCCTGGAGTGCAAGAACTTCGGCGTGACCTCGCTCAACGAAGTCCGCGACAAGCTGGGCACGCTGGGGCTGAAGCTCAAGAACGACTGATCGGCTCGGCTCGGATCACCGTGCTCCGCCCCGCGGGAGGATCGATCCGGAGGGTGGATCAAGCGGAGAGCGCGGCCCACCACACCTTTTTCCACTCACTCGGCTGGCCCGGACCGTTCGGGCAGGGTATGCGCGCTTGACCATCTGTTCACAGACCGCCGGTCGGACCGTGTCGAGCCGTCCGGTGCGGTTCACAACCCTGGCCAGGGATGGCGCCTCGGCAGCACGGCTGGGCCGGCTCGAGACCCCTCACGGCGCGGTCGAGACCCCGGCGTTCCTGCCGGTGGGAACACAGGCGACGGTCAAGGGCCTGACTCCCGACCAGATTCGCGCCACCGGCGCGCGGATGCTCCTGGCAAACACGTACCACCTGGCCCTCAGGCCCGGCGAGGAGACCGTCGCCGCGCTCGGCGGCCTGCACTCGTTCATGGGGTGGGACGGCCCGATCTTGACCGATTCGGGTGGGTTCCAGATCTTCAGCCTGGCGGCCCGGAACCGGATCAATGACCACGGCGTGGCGTTCCGGTCGCACGTCGATGGCCGGCTCTTGGAATTGACACCCGAGCGCGCCGTATTCATCCAGCAGGCGCTCGGCTCCGATGTGGCCATGTGCCTGGATCATTGCCCCGCGCTGCCGGCAAGCCGGGACGAGATCGGCCAGGCGGTGGATCGGACCATCGCCTGGGCTGGCCGCTGCAAGGAGGCGCAGACCCGGGCCGACCAGTCGCTCTTCGGCGTTGTCCAGGGAGGTGCGCACGCCGACCTGCGCGGGAGATGTGCCGAGGCGCTGATCGCGCTCGATTTTGATGGCTACGCCATCGGTGGAGTGAGTGTGGGCGAGAGCCGCGCTGAAGTTGGGCTGGCCCTGGAGGTCACGACCCACCTTCTGCCCGATGACAAGCCACGCCACCTGATGGGGGTCGGCCGGCCCCAGGATATTCTGAACGCCGTGGCCACCGGGATCGATCTCTTCGACTGCGTCTTGCCCACGCGCAATGGCCGCAATGCAACTTGTTTTAGTAGTCAGGGATCGGTAAAACTACGCAATGCCTCGCACGCTCGCGACCCCCGGCCCATCGAGCAGGGATGCGAGTGTCTGGCGTGTCGCCGATTCAGTCGCTCCTACCTGCGCCACCTTTTTCTGGCCAAGGAGATGCTGGGGCCGATCCTGGCGTCGATCCATAACCTGACGTACCTACATCGGCTAACTCGCGCGATTCGTCAGGCGATCGCCGAGGGCCGGTTTGTCCAGTTACGTCTGGAAGTGCTTGAAGCTTTGGGACCCTAGGCGTTAGAGTGCAGTTTCTGATGGCCGGCAGCCAGGCCTCGGGACGGGAAATGTCCCGGGTGAGCCTCGTTCCTGGCTTGCTGATCCTACCGAGCACCACACGGACCTCCTAATCATGCCCGGATCGTTTCACCAGCTTGGATTGCTGTTCGCCCAGGACGCGGGGAACACCTGGAACGGATTTCTGATCCTGCTGCCCATTTTCCCCCTGTTCTACTTCATGATCTGGCGTCCCCAGCAGCAACAAGAGAAGAAGCGGCGGGCGATGATCGATGCCCTGAAGAAGAACGACAAGATCGTGACGGCCGGCGGCATCTTCGGCACGGTGGTCTCGGTGGATCCTAGCGGAGACAAGCTGGTGGTTCGCATCGACGACGACAAGGGCGTGAAGATGACCATGACCCGGTCGAGCGTCACGCGGGTGCTGGAAACAACGTCGGAGAAGGCGACGGAAGCCTCGTGATCCCCGTATTCTCGCGCCGGCCAGACACGCACCCGGCACGGACGGACCTGAGAGGCCG
>JBAUOX010000408.1:0-10586 GCA_049579985.1 Isosphaeraceae bacterium
GGATTGACGGATCGTGACGCGGGGTCGTGCTCGCCGGCAGGCTCCAGATCAGCCAGCCGAGCGGGACCGTCCAGACTGCGCCCAGGATTGTGGCCGCCTGGTTGAGCCGCCCCGGCTGTGATGGGTAGAGGTACTTGCCGGGCACGAAGGTGAGCACGGCCAGAACCACGATCACCGCCAGACAGGCCCATGAGCCCAGGGGTAGAACATAGAGATAAAAGGCCACCACGTTCCAGAGCGAGGGAAAACCAAGGAAGTAGCCGTCATCGGTCTTGGCCTTGACCTGACAGAACCCGTAGATGCTCGCCAGGAGGGGAAGAATCAGCCAGGACTCCTGGCCCGGCGGCAGGAGTTCCGCTCGCCAGATCAGGAGGATCGGCAGAAACGTGTAGTTGAGGAAATCGATGATGTCGTCGAGCCGGCGGCCGTCGAAGTCGGGGACGACCTCCTTGATCCGCACCCGCCGCGCCAGGGTGCCGTCGGTCGAGTCCACGATCGTCGCCAGTGCCATGAGCAGGAATGACCAGCCGAACGACTCGGGACCGCCGCGGACCACGAGCGCCGCGATCATCGCCGCGGCCACCAGCCCCAGTGCGGTGTAGCCGTGCACACACCAGCCCAGGAACCGCTCGAACCTGGAGGGCGCCTGGACGTCCCGCTGTCGCGATGACCTCCGTTGTCGTTTCGGGTTTCTTGCCTTGGATCTCAAGCTCAGCATGACGTCCCTTCCCATCTCGCTGGCGATTGAGTTCATCGCCCCGGGGCAACCCCTGATCAGTCCGCGGGAACCGGCCGCAACGGCGCGATGGGCCGGCCGGAGTCCGTCGCCGGCACGATGCTCGCCGCGTGCTCGGTCAGGATCTCGGTCCCTCTCCGCCGCACGGCCAGGTGCAAGACCGCTCCGACCCCGACCAGCCCGGTTGTGGCCAGCACCGCCGCGAACCGGCCCCATTGGTCGGCGCCGTAAATCTCTTCCCGGGGCCAGCTCATATTGACGATCACCATGAGACCCCAGAAGACCGAGACAATATTCAGGCCGAGTCCCCACCGGCCCAGGGCGAACGGTCGAGCGGCGCTGGCCGCGGGAGTTGCCCGGGACTCGACCGCCAGCCTGCGCGGCCAGCCCCGCAGCCTTGCGAGCAAGAGCGGGTAGGACACCATCAGGTACGCCAGGTTGGCCCAGACGATGGCCACGGAACAGAGGGTTTCCATGATCCTCGGCACGTTCATGTTGATCAACAGGATCAGCGCCGCCGCGGCGCCCGTGACAACGGCCGGGACGATCGGAGTGCGGGTCTCGTGCTGGACCCGGGCCAGGATCCGCGCGCAGGGGAAGCTGTTGTCGCGGGCCATCGCGAAGATCAGCCGGACCGTACCGGCCTGGACCGCCAGCGCACATACGGTCACCGCGAAGATCACCACTCCGAGGAAGACATTGCCAAGCTCGGGACCGAGCGACTGCTTGACGATCAAGGGCAGTCCGCCGGTGATCTCCCCGAGCTCGGGCATGGCGGGATCGCTGACGGCCAGCAGCCCGGCGATGATGAGCAACCCCCCGGCGAGTCCCGCGGCCGAGATTGCCCGGAGAATCGCCCAGGGTGCTCGCCGCCGCGGATCGCGGGTTTCCTCGGCCAGGGTGCCGGCCATGTCAAACCCGTAGAGCACGTACGAGGGCATCACCGCCGCGGCGAACAGCGCGGACAGCCAGGCGGCAGAGCCAGAGCCAGAACCGGAACGGCCCGGGGTCTGGATTTGAAACAGGACACAGGGCCCGCGCCGGGCCCGCGCCAGCAGCAGGATGATGAGCACTACCACCCCGAGGAGCTCCGCGAACACCCCGACGTTGTTGATCCGCGCCAGCAGCCGCACGCCGGCCGCGTTGATCGCCGTGGTCAAACCGATCAGTACGCAGCCCAGGAACACGGCGTTCCTCGCCCGGTCGACCGGGTTCGCTCCATCGCCGATGAGCTGGAACACCGGAGCGATCTGAGGCAAGGTGGCCTGGAGCGCCAGGGCCACCGCGGCCAGAGATAGGAGCGAGCTTGCCAGGTAGACAAAGCCGGCCATCCAGCCCAGGGCGGGCGTACCGATCCGTCGCGACCACTGGTAGACGCCTCCCGAGAGTGGGTAGTGCGCCGCCAGCTCGGCAAAGCCCAGGCCCACCGTGAGCTGACCGAGGAAAACCACCGGCCAGGTCCAGAAAAACGCGGGGCCGGCCGCGGCAAAGCCCAGGGAGAACATCTGGAAGACGCCGGTGAGAATCGAAATGTAGGAGAAGCCGGCCGCGAACGACGAGAAGCTCCCCAGCGACCGGTCGAGCTCTTGCCGGTAGCCGAAGCCCGCCAGGTCCCGGATGTCGTCAATCTTCGTCCGCGACACCGCCGCGTCCCCTCGTCCACTCGATCCGATCCCGCCGCACCTTGCCGATCAGCCGCGCCTGGTGCCCAGATAGATGCCCCATTTCATGTCGCCGGCCGCGCAGAACCGTTCCTTCATGGCCCAGCGCTCCACCAGGTAGTTCAGGTCCTCTGCCGAGAAGCCAGAGAGGAAATCGGCCCGGTGATCGACCAGCCGCTTCGATTCACGACGCAAAATATCAACAAACGTGTCGGTGGCGTCGTCCACGATCACGTCCTTGAAGCCGGCGGCGCGAAGGGACTGGCCGTACTGCTCGGGCTCGACGACATGGTAGCCCGTCTTGACGATGTAGTCCTCGAACGCCGGCGAGGCGGGCGTCTTGCCCCGGGCATAGTCGGTGATCACGATCCGCCCCCCATCCGCCAGCAGGCCGTGAAGCCGGGAGAAGAGCCGGGCCTTGTCGGGGATGTGCATGAGAGCGTCCCGGCTCCAGATGATGTCGAACCTGTCCGAAAACGGTGTCTCGAGGACATCGCCAAGGACGAAGTTCACCTCGTCGGAGAGCCCCAGTCGCCCGGCGTGTTCCAGCGCGATGGCCACCATCTCCTCGGCGAGGTCAATCCCGGTAACCCTGGCCCCGAACGCCCGGGCGAGATGGAACGCCGCTCCGCCGATGCCGCTGCCGACGTCGAGGACCCGGACGCCGGGATGGAGCGAGCCGGCCAGCCGCCGGCACAGATCCTCGGTGGTTTCCTGCCCCCCCGTGCTGATGTAGTGCTCACCAAAGATTTTCTCGTACCTCAGAATCGAGGTGCGACTGTATTGTCCCTTGTTGTCGAACTTGGGTCTCGGAGCGGGCGCCGCTTGTGGCTGTGACATTGCAGGTCCATCAGCTAAGGAAACGACCGCGGCTTCCTCGCGATCGCGACTGGCCTCGGTCGTGCGTTGGGAGGGCCGCATCACGCGGTTGGGAATGCAACATTCTGCGAGAACGTCGCAAGGGTTGTAAAGAGCGAATCGACGAGGCCGCACTTTTGTTCCCGCCCGGCCATGAGGCTCCGCCCTGAGCTGAGCCTGGAGAGGAATGGGGGATTCGAGAGCAATTCGCGACCGCTTTCGGCCCCGCTGTTCCGTTTCGGGTTCGGGTTCGGGACACACGCCTTGGCGGTCTGTTCGCCGGTCAACCTGGCCTTCTCAGTGGCCGGGGGAACACATCCAGCGCGGAGAGCCGTTCCCAGAGAGCAAGGCGCTGGTCGGCCGTTAAGTTTCGGAGTGGTGGACGAACGGGCCCGCAATCGACGCCGAGCATCGCCATGACGTTCTTGGACGCTGCCAGGAAGCCGAATTCGCCGAGGGTCTTGATGAGATCGATCGACTTTCCCTGCTCGGCGCGGGCGATGTCCAGATCGCGCTTGCCGAAGGCCTGCATGAGCCTCTGATAGACGGGAGCCGCAAAGTTATAGGTGCTGCCGACGGCGCCGCGGATGCCCAGACAGAGGCCTGCCAGGAGACACTCATCCGAGCCGAGGAGGACATCAAAGGCTCCGTGGTCCAGCCGCACGCACTCCTGAAGCTCGAGGAGGTCGTCGTTGGAGTATTTGAGGCCGCGAAGAGTGGGAATCTGGAACCTTGCCCGGTCGAGGAACTCGGACATCTTGAGCCGGACGCCCGTCATTCTCGGGATGTCATAAAAGTAGAACGGAAGCGGCTCCGCCTCGGCCGCGATCGGGGCGCAGAAGTCGATAAGGTCCTGAATGGTTGCGGGTTTGAAGTAGCTGGGCGACATGACGGCTACCGCCGCGGCCCCGGTCTGGCGCGCATGTGCGGCAAGGGAGATGGCTTCGGGGAGGCAATTGTGGCCGACATGAACGGCGACGCGCATCGCGGCGCCTGAGGCCTCGCACCAGCGCTCCACCAAGGTCATCCGCTCATCAAGAGTCAGCGACGCGAACTCGCCTGTCGTTCCTCCCACGAAGACACCGCGAATCCCTGATTCGATGAGAAGCTCAGCCTGTTGTTCGACCAGGTTGAGGTTGAGCCCGCCATCAGGGGAGAAGGGTGTGTGACACGCGGGGATCAGTCCGGAGAGCGGCCCAGACATGAGCGGGGCTCCAGGTGCGGGAAGCCGAAAACGTGGGACGGCGCCCTGACGAGGCGAGGCGGGTTTTGCCGTCTCAAGAACAGGACCTATTCTTCAGTGTAGCGGCCCCTTGACGGAACAGCCAAGGACCGGTGGGACTTGATTGACGGCGGAATTCGGTAAAAACGCGGTCCTGATGACCGTCAAAGTCCCGGGATCCCTACCTGAATTCATAGGCAGTATCCGGGACCGGTAGAATAGCATGAGTGGTTGCATGAATCTTCAAAGCAGCAGGCATCGGCCGCGGACTGCCTACCTTCGCTACGGGAGAGGCATCATGAGTTCGGCTCTCGGGTCGTTGCGGGGTATTTCACAGGCATTCATCCTGATCGTGGCGGCTCTCGTCTTCGCGCCGGGGACGGCCCGCGCCCAGTTCCCAGGATACGGGTGGGGCTATGGCTTCCCGGGGTACGGCTACGGCTACGCCAGTCCCTTCGGCTATGGCATGCCAGGTTACGGTTACGGCATGGGGTACGGCTATGGCATGCCTGGCTACGGCTATGCGGGGATGGGTTACGGCTACGGCATGGGATACGGTTACGGTATGCCGGGTTATGGTTACGGCATGGCGGGGTACGGCTTTCCCGGGATAGGAATCTACTACGGCTATCCCGCGGCCGCGGCGTTTGGCTATGGCAGCCCGATCGCCACTTCTCCATATCTGAACCCCTTCTTCGGGTTGGGGCTGACTCCTCTGGGGATGCATAGCTATTTCACCGAGTCGAACCTGCTTGGTCGCGGCCAGCTCGAGGCCTCTCGGCGTGCCAGGGCCCGCGAGCTGCAAGGCTACAGAGGACGATAACAAGAAAGCCCTGGCAAGCGGCAGGAGAACGCTTGCCAGGGGCTCTTATCACACAGCGGCGATCCTACGCCGGATCAATACTCCCGGTCTCTCTTGATGCCTGGCTCGGGGTAGGGGTGCTTGCCGTTGGGGCCTGCCTGAAGCGGCGCGGGGCTGTTCGGTGCGAGAAATTGCGGCCGGGTGCTTGCCTGAGCGGCAACGGCTATGTACATTTGTGCGCAGTCTGTCAGGCAGTCTGTCGAGCGATTTGCGCCCTGCCACCGCTGGCTGGCGGTCAATCGTCGCGGGGGGAGTTGGGAACCATGTTCGACCCGAACGACCTGGGGAGGGCGGCCATTTATCGCCGCGCTTACGGAGAGGCGGCGCGGCTGATCGAGATTGCCCGGTTCGATCACTGCTTCGGGCGCGACTTCGCCGCCGGCATCGGCGGCAACGTCGAGGCCATCCGCGTCGAGGTCCATCGCAGAATGGGCCGGGAGGCCAACCCGGAAGCCGTCGAAATGGCCGTCACGGATGCCATGGCCGGCCGCTCGCCGCGGTGGTGAAGCGGCAATGGGGGAACTGTCATCCTCCGCGGATGAACGCCGAAGAACGCGGATCATTGAATCAGCGAGTCCACCACGAAACACGCGAAAACCACGAAAGGGAATCCGTCCGTACAGCAACGCCGGAATCCATGAAACCATTAAAAAAGGTCAATCGATCAGCGAATTCGCAACCCGGTCGTTGACGAAGGGTCGGTGGCTCTGGAGACCCTCGTTGTGCATCGACTTCATCGCGTGCGTATCGAGCTTGAAAGCCCTCGAGTCGGAGAAGTCGAGGTACGTCGGATAGGGTTTAGCGGGAGTGTTCCGCGCGTCGGGACCGAGCAATTCCGGCTGTTGCCGGAGGCCGGCTATCAGCGCCTTTTCGTTGTCACCGCCGACCGCGAAGACCTGCTTGCCGACGCAATCCAACCGTAACGGAAGGAAAACTCCGGTTGAGCCGTGAATCGAAGGGATTCGCGCTGCTTTCAAGACAGGAGGCCAAGCAAGACTTCGGGGTCGGCGGGTTTCACGAGGTGCTTGTCGAAGCCGCTGGCCAGTGCGCGCACGCGATCGTCGTTCTGCCCGTAGCCGGTGACGGCGATCAGCCGGGCTTTGGCAGTTCCAGGGTTCATCCGGATCGCCTGCGCGACTGCATAGCCGTCCATGCCGGGAAGTCCGACGTCGCAGATGACCACATCGGGTCGGGCACGTCGGGCAGCCTCTACGCCTTCAATGCCGGTGTAGGCCAGAGCCACCTCATACCCTTGGGTGGCCAGCAGCATGCGCAGGCTCTCGGCCGAATCTCGGTTGTCTTCCACCACCAGCACACGTACATGCCTGGTTGTACTCGCCGGGCTTGGTCGAGACTCCGAGAGGGCCATCGGTTCGTCCTGAAGTGGCAGTCTGACGGTGAATTCCGCCCCCTTCTCGGTGCCCGCACTGTGGGCTCTGACGGCGCCGTCGTGAAGTTCCACCAGCCGCTTCACAAGTGCGAGCCCCAGGCCAAGCCCTCCCCGTTTACGGTCGAGGCTGCGATCGGCCTGGGTGAACGGCTCGAAAAGTCGGGGAAGGAGTTCCGGATCGACACCGATACCCGTGTCCCGCACCTGCATGACTGCCTCTTGCCGTGAGAGATCGGCGACGACCTCGATCTCGATCCTGCCGCCGGTTGGCGTGAACTTCCGGGCGTTCTCCAGCAAGTTTTCGAGAACCTGAGTCAGACGAGTACGGTCGCCATGCACCCAGACGGGGACCTCGGGAAGCCTGGTCTCGATCGCGATGCCCGAGTTCTGGAAGATTTCGCGCTGGTCTTCCGTGGTGAGCCGGGCGAGACGCGCCAGGTCGGTTCTCTCCCGGTTCAGGTTGATCGTGCCACGCGTGATCCGCGACACGTCCACCAGGTCCTCGACGAGCCGTCCCAGGTGTGTGATCTGACGGTCCATCATGTCGCGAACGCGAGCGACCACCATCGGGTCGCTGCCTCGAAGGTGAAGCAGATGGACCGCGTTTCTCAACGGCGCCAGCGGATTCCTCAGCTCGTGTGCCAGCATGCACAGAAACTCATCCTTGTAGTTGGATGATTGACGGATTTCCTCGAGCAAAGCCGCATTCTGTTCTTCAAACCGCTTGCGTTCGGTGATGTCTCGGGCGATCTTCGCGGCCCCGATGATCTTTCCCGTCTCATCGCGGATCGGCGAGACCGAGAGCGAAACGTTGATGGTCCGCCCGTCCTTGGTTCGCCGTATCGTTTCGTAGTGCTCGATTCGTTGCCCCTGCGACAGCCTCTCGAGAATCCGCACCATGTCTTCGGCGTGGCCGGGGACTGCGAGCTTGCTGATCGGCTGGCCGATCATCTCGTCGGCGGAATAGCCGAAGATCCGTTCAGCCGCGCGATTCCAGCTCGTGACGGTCCCATCCAGCGTCTTGCTCACGATTGCGTCGTCCGAGGACTCCACGATCGATGCCAAGAAACCCTGAACCGTGATATGAGGCATTGTGGACATCCCATCTTGCTCTGGCGCTGCACCGTTCATCGCGGAACTGTTGACCTCCGTGACCCGGCTCATCGTCTCGTCTCCTCGTGCTGGTATGCCGGCTTGCTTTCCCCTCGAGTTGTCCTTGGGGTTTGTCGCCGGATCCAGGAGGTTGGATTCCATGTCGATCGAGAGCGGTGCCGGGTGTGACCAATCAAAGCAGATTCCCGGGATTTCGGCCACGAGGCCAAACCGCGACACCAGCCAGGCCTCGATCGGCTATTGGCTCGAACCACGTCACAGGATGCTTTTCGTCACTGCTTGAACTCAGAAAGGGCATAGGAAATTCACTCTACCGGCGGGAGCCTAGAATACAAGGCAACTTGCATTAAAAGTAATTAACTAGCATAGTTAAGTGATGCCGTTGAGAACTTGCCTTAGGATGTTGAGGGCAAGCGAAACGGGCATTGGTCGGGACCGTCGCCGAAACCCGCGGCGCAGTTGATGAATCAGGCTGTTCGCGGCGTCACTGTCGAGATAGGCCGAGAGAGCTCATGTCACTGGTTCTGGATGACGTGCTGGTAAGCAGTAACCCGGCGACAGGTGCCGAGGTTGGCCGGATCAAGATCACGCCTGCCGGGCGAGTTGCCGAGCTGGTTGCGCGGGCGAGGGCTGCGCAGCAGGACTGGGGGCGGCGCCCGTGGAAGCAGCGGCGCGGGGTGCTGGCCCGGTGGTGGCAGATCCTCGGCCGTGACGTCGGCGATTGGACAGAGCTGATCCGGGACGAGATCGGCAAGCCCGGCGTCGAAGCGCTCGCGGGGGACGTGGTACCCACCCTCGACGCGCTCCGCTGGACGATCAAGCATGGCGAGCGCACGCTCAGGGACGTGCGCGTGGGAGCGGAATGGCAGCGCTGGTTGCTGATGCCTGGGGCGCGGCTGCGCTGGTGTCCCGTGGGCGTCGTGGGAATGATCGGGACCTGGAACTATCCTCTCTTTCTCAATGCTCCTCCCATCGCCCAGGCGCTGGCGGCGGGGAACGCGGTGGTGTGGAAGCCATCCGAGCTGGCCGTGCGCAGCGGCCAGAAGATTCAGCAGAGCCTCGAGGAAGCGGGCGTGCCGGCGGGATTGGCGACAGCGGTTTTTGGCGGGTCCGAGGTGGGTCAGGCCCTGGTTGAGTCAGATCTGGACAAGGGGTTCTTCACGGGCGGTATCGAGAATGGCCGGCGGGTGATCGCCGGGCTCGGGGCTCGCGGCATTCCGGCGGTCGCTGAGCTGTCGGGTTTCGACGCAGCAATTATCCTGCCGGATGCGCCTTTGCACAGCACGGTTGGTGCCCTGACCTGGGCGGCTTATGTCGGCTGCGGACAGACATGCGTCGCTGTCAAGCGCGTCTATGTGGTCGGGGATGCGCGGCCGTGGGCCGAAGAGTTCTCTGCCCGGGCCAGGGCGCTGGAGGTGGGCGATCCCGCTCGGCCGGCGACCGACATCGGACCCATGATCACGGCGAGTGCGCGCGAGCGTTTCGATCGGCAGATCAAGGATGCAATCCGCGCCGGCGCCCGCGTTCTGGCCGGAGCAACGAGTCTCAGCGGGCCCGGCTGGTTCTACGCTCCGACCGTTCTCCAGGCGGAAACAGCCGAGGCTGAGACAGCCCTGGCAGGGGCGTTCGGCCCGGTCGTTCTGATTCGCGGCGTTGCCGACGTCGATGCGGCGGTTGCCGCGACCAACTCCAGTAACTTCGCGCTGGGAGCGAGCGTCTGGACCAGGAACTCAAGTGCCGCGCGCCGCCTGGCCGGCAGGCTTCAGGCCGGGATGGTCAGCATCAACGACGCTGTCACTCCCACCGCCCACGCCGGGGCGCCGTTTGGCGGCTGCAAGGCCAGCGGGTTTGGACGCACCCATGGCGCCCTCGGGCTCCGCGAGTTCAGCCAGCCCCAGGTTCTCTTCCAGCGCCGGCCCGGAGGGTTCCGTCCGCAGCTCTTCCCCTATGGCCGATCTTCCACCGTGGAGCGATTCCTGGCCGTGTATCGCCGCGTCTTTCATCGCCGCTGAATCGGTTTCCCGCCCCACCTGGTCACCCCTGGCCGCAAGAGCTGTAGCGGTAGCCCGATTGCCGACGGTGGGGCTTCGCACTATAAAGAAAGAGGGCGAAGCTCATGGGCTTCCCTCTGGTTTTCGATCCTCATGACGAACGCTTGCAGGTGATGATGGCTGGCACGATGGGAACGACGGCGCTGCGGCTGATCACCCGGATCGGGTGGTTTTCGCTTGCGGCCGCGGTCATCTGGCAGGCAACCACCCCGGGCTGTAATCCCCCACGGAGAGCCGTAACGATGTCTGGAGCAGCGAACGAAAAAGCGCCCAAGGTCGCCAAGAGCGACGAGGAGTGGCGACGCGAATTGACCGCCGAAGAATACCATGTGACCCGTGAGAAAGGAACCGAGCCGGCCTTCACGGGGCAGTACTGGAACAACAAACACCAAGGCGTCTACAGGTGCGTCTGCTGCGGCACGCCTTTGTTTGATTCGACCGCGAAGTACAACTCCGGAACCGGCTGGCCCAGCTTCTGGGAGCCGGTCGATCCGCAGAACGTCGGCACCCAGGCTGATCGCAGCATGTGGATGTCCCGTACCGAGGTCCTCTGCCGCTCCTGCAATGCTCATCTGGGACACGTGTTCGACGACGGACCCGCTCCCACGGGTCTGCGTTACTGCATCAACTCGGCGGCCCTTGCGTTCGAAGCGAAACCCCCAGACAGCGACGATCCCGGCGGCAAAGAAGCGG
>JBAUOX010000409.1:0-3429 GCA_049579985.1 Isosphaeraceae bacterium
GATCCTCCACTGCTCGCGGCTCCTGGTCAGGTGGGCAAGGCGGTTCTTGTCGCCTTTGACGGTGGCCTTGAGGTCTTTGTACTTGCTCTTCCACCCATCTCGGCTCATGCGGAAGAAGCGGCTCAAAGCGCCAGGCCGGCTCGTGTAGTCCTTGCGAGTTTGAGCCGAGGGCGCTTCCACGGTGGCTTCCATGCCTATCTCCTCTTGCTGATTGATTGGTGGGGACCACTCTCCCATCGCCCGAGCGCAACAAAACCGATAACATCTCACGAGGCGGTTTGGCCATGTCAAGGCCAACCTTGCAGCGTGCCGGCCTCGCCCTCCCATGTTGTCAATTTGTTAGCGATTCTCATTGCCCCTCCCAGCCCGCACCGTTCAAATCCTGCGGGGCGGGTTTCTCCTGCGGGGCGGGCTTCGAGGGTCGGTAACGTCGTCGAATGGAATAGAAGAAAACGGGCGTGAGGAAGATGCCGAAGAAAGTGACGCCCAGCATGCCGCAGAACACGGCCAGCCCCAGCGCGTGGCGCATTTCGGCGCCGGCACCGAAAGCGAACACCAGCGGCAGGACGCCGAAGATGAATGCGAACGAGGTCATGAGGATCGGCCGCAGCCTGAGCTGACATGCCTGCAACGTTGCGTCGCGCACGTCCATGCCCTCATCCTGGCGCTGCTTGGCGAACTCCACGATCAGGATCGCATTCTTGCTGGCCAGGCCGACCAGCACGACGAATCCGATCTGGGTGAAGATGTTCACCTCCATCCCCGCCAGATTGAGTCCGGCCAGCGAACAGAAGAGGCACATCGGCACGACCAGGATGACTGCCAGCGGCAGCGACCAGCTCTCGTACTGCGCGGCCAGGACCAGGAACACGAACGCGACGGCCAGGGCGAAAATGAAGATCGCCGCCTGGCCCGCCTGATTCTGCATGTACGCGAGTTCCGTCCAGTCGGTGGCCATCGCCCGTGGCAGCTCCTGGGTCGCGATCTCTTGCATGAGCGCGATTGCCTGCCCGGAGCTGGTTCCCGGCGCGGTGTTTCCGGTGATGGCGGTCGCCGAGTACATGTTGTAACGCATCACCATCACCGGCCCGCTGATACTTCGTAGTGCCAGCAGGGTGCCAAGCCTGATCATCTCTCCCCGGTTGTTCCGCACCTTGATCTGCCTGATATCGCGCCCGTGTTCCCGGAAGACCTGGTCGGCCTGGATGTTCACCTGCCAGGTCCGCCCGAATTCGTTGAAGTTGTTCACATAATACGATCCCAGGTAAACCTGGAGGGTATTGAAGACCTCGCTGACCGGCACTCCCAGAGCCATGCACTTGGTGCGGTCGATATCCAGGTAAAGCCAGGGTGTGTTGGCCCGCGAGCTGTTGAAGAGTCCCTGGAGCCCCGGTGTCCTGTTGCCCCGAGCCACGATCTGATCGCTGACGCGCTGCAGGTCGCCCAGGCCGAAATTGCCACGATCCTCGACGATCAGCTTGAAGCCGCCGGTAGCGCCCAGGCCGTCGATCGGCGGTGCCCCGAACGCCGAGACGATCGCCTCGCGGACCTCGCGCCGACAGCGTTCTTGAAGGGACTCCGCGATCGCGTCGGCCGTCAGGTTGGGACCGCGCCGCCGGTCAAACTCCTTCAGCAAGATGTACATCGAGCCCAGATTCGGGGCGTTGGCGCCCAGGATCAGCGACTGGCCGGAGACGCCGACCGTGTGCTCGACCCCCGGCGTTTCGCGGGCCATGGTTTCGATGTGGGCCATCACGCTCTCGGTGCGCTCGACCGACGCGGAGTCGGGCAGTTGCACGTTCAGGATCAGGTAGCCCTTATCTTGCTGGGGAATGAAGCCCGTGGGCGTACGGATGAATTGCCAGTAGGTCAGCACCAGCAGGCCGCCGTAAACAATCAAGACCACCAGGCTGACGCGCAAGAGTCTGCCGACCAGGCGTCCGTAGAACACGGTCATCCGGTCGAAAAGGCGGTTGAAGCCCCGGAAAAGCCAGCCCAGCACGGCATTCACGGGCCCGATGAGGAACCACCCGGCCAGTCCGCCGACCAGGACACCGGGGGTGAAGGCGGCAACCCAGACGGCCCAGGGCAGCCAGCCGGGAACCGCGCCGGCATCCGCACCGGCCGATATCTGCGGCAGGCCAAGGCGGCTGGCCGCAAGGTCTGCCGCCAGGTCTTGCCCCAGCGAGGCGGAGAGGATTCCGCCCAGAACGCCGATGAACCACCAGGGTAAGGCTTCTCGCTTGAGCTCGTGTCCATGCTCCCCCTCTTCGGTCTTGAAGATCAGTACGGCCCGGGACGGAGTCATGGTCAGGGCGTTGACCGCCGAGATGATCGTCGAGACCGCGATGGTCACCGCGAACTGGCGAAAGAACTGACCGCTGATCCCGCCGAGAAAGCAGCAGGGCACGAATACCGAGCTGAGCACGAGGGTGATGGCCAGAATCGGGCCGGTGATTTCACCCATGGCCTTGATCGTGGCGGTGCGGGCGTCCAGTCCCGTGGCGATCAGCCGTTCGATGTTCTCCAGCACCACGATGGCGTCATCGACCACGATGCCGATCGCCAGCACCAGGCCGAACAGCGTCAGGTTGTTCAGGCTGAAGCCCATTGCCGCCATGATCGCGAAGGTGCCGATCAAGGAGACCGGCACGTCGATCATCGGCAGGATCATCGCTTTCCAGTCCTGCAGGAACACGAGCACGACGATCCCGACCAGGATCGTCGCGTCGCGCAGCGTGTTGAAGACCTCGTTCACCGACTCGCGGATGAAGGGCGTGGTATCGTAGACGATCCGATATTCGAGCCCGTCGGGAAAACGCGTCCTCAACTCCCTCATCTTGGCGTACACCCCGGCGGCGGTGTTCAGTGCATTCGAGCCCGGCAACTGGTAGATCGACACCGCGACCGAGGGTTTACCGTCCAGGGTGCAGGATTGGTCGTACTGTCGCGACCCCAGCTCGACGCGAGCGACGTCGCGCAGGCGAACGATTCCGACGGCCTGGGGCTGGGGCCCCGCCGGGCTGGTCGTGGAAAGCTGCGAGCCCTGACTCGACTGGCCGCTGGTGTTACTCGCGGGATTCTGGCTGGGCGAGTAATCGCTGCCGGCCTTGAGAATGATGTCGGCAAACTGCTCCGGCTCGGTGAGCCGGCCCAGCGTGTTGATGGTCAGTTGCAGTTGCTGGCCCTTGGGAACGGGTTGCTGGCCGACCTGCCCGGCCGCGACCTGCACGTTCTGCTGGCCGATGGCATTGACCACGTCCATGGCGCTGAGGTTCTTCGCCGCCAGCTTCTCGGGATCGAGCCAGGCCCGCAGGCTGTAGTCGCGCTGGCCCAGGTAAGTGATGCCGGCGACGCCGTCCAGGCGCCCCAGCTCGTCCTTGATGTAGATCGTTGCGTAATTGCTCAGAAAGTTACTGTCGTACCGTC
>JBAUOX010000410.1:0-14086 GCA_049579985.1 Isosphaeraceae bacterium
GCGCCCCGTAGCCCTCGGTGGCCGCTCGCTTGACCGCCGGCGCCGTCCGGGGCATAACGATCGTCACCGGCACGCCGAGCAACTGACCTGCCAGCGCCAGGGCCTGGGCATGGTTGCCCGAGGAATGCGTGACCACTCCCGCCGCCTTCTGATCTTCGTCAAGCAGCAGCAGTGCATTCATGGCGCCCCGGAACTTGAAGACCCCGACGCGCTGGAGGTTCTCGCACTTGAGGAACACGCGGGCACCGGATCGCTCGTCGAGCGTCCGCGAAGTCAGCACGGGAGTGCGATGGGCCCAGGGCTCCAGCCGCTTCGCGGCTTGAACGATGTCTTCGATGCCGATCGGGACGGCCGGCAGGTCGTTTGACTCCGAGGTCATGTTCCGGCTGCTCCGCCAAGGTTGTCGATGGGCGCTGGGGATCAGGTCATGCCCGGTCAGGACGGGCGGTCGAGCGCGGTTTCATCGGCTGAACTCCGTTTGCCATAACCCCTATTCTGGTAATGGCGAAGGGACACATCAAGACAGGCCAGACTGAAGACCCAGACCTTGCCCTGATCGTGGGGATCTGGGGCTGGCCGATTAGATCAAGCAACGGCTGATCGAGCTGGTAAGGGCGAACCTGCCCACAAGGGGAGAGGAGAGCGAATTTCCTGACCGTTACTGATCTTGGGGGGTGAAGTTCAAAAAGCCCGAAAAAACACAGCTTCCCCCGCAATTGTCGGCGGCATTGGCCAAGCGGATTGCCTGGATGGCGCCGAACTTTCGGCGCTATCAAGTGGTTGGAACAAAAGGCTTTCGGGCATTTCGGGCGATCAATTGACGAAAGTCAAAAACAAGGCCCCCCCAAAATTAGTGACGGTCAGATTTTTTCGATGGAAGATTCTTCCGCAATCACCCGCTTCACCCACTCCGTCGGCATGAGAAGCTCGGACGCGAAGCGATGGGCCTCCCCCTCAAGAGAATAATGGTCATCCGAGACGGATGCCTCCCCCTCATCGATGTGGCAGGCAATCGAGCCGCAATGCCAAGGGATCCTCGGGTGCCCGATCTCATGCGAGATTGTGAATCTTTTCCTGCTCTCTAAGCTTGTTGAATTCTTGTTAAGCAAAAGTAGCGGACGCTCGGACCCATCCGGATCACGGATGGTGACTGCGTCACATGACACGGTGAATGCGTCCTCTTCGATGCGGGCATATTCGGCCGCGATTCGGCGCACATTGACGGGCGGGCTTTCACCATGGCGCGCGAGAATGAGGCTGGCTATCTTCTCCTCCGAGGCTAACTCGGTATCCTGCCAGTTTGCCTCAGCCATTGAGTCAGCTCTTCCGCATCTTCGGACGAGAGGCCTCTCGCTGCAATTCGGTAGGTCTTAGCATAATCCCCGGCCTCACTCAGGCGAATACCGCTTTTCCGGGCATTGAGGATGAAGGGAAGAGAATTAGGCTTTTCCGCCCAGAGCTTGTACTCCTCGTCCGTGAAGCCAAGGAAATCGGCGAGAGAAGCATCGGGGTCTCCAGCGCCTTCATGCCAGAGATGCACGTAATCATCGATGTCATCAAGCAGAGCTTCACCCGCAAGGCACTTCTGGACAAATGTCGATTCTGTCTTAGACATCGATCTTCCTCCGCCTGATAGCCGGTTTGATCATCTCCCCTGTTACGGCGTCGAAGACCCCGACGTGCTCCCCGCGGCTATTGTAACCTTCAATATGACCATGAAAATCGTCCCACTCGTAGATCCGCTTGCCGTCCTTTGACTTCCAGCGTTTTTTGCCCCTGAAAGCTCCGCTAGGGGTCATCTGGTCAAGGTAGCACGGATCAGGTCTTGGAATCCCCACCGGCCAACACTCCTTGCCAAGCCGTGTGATTATCCCATCGGGAAGCCTAAGGCAAGTCCGTCTGAGAGTCTCGACTTCTGCCTCAACTTCAGTCAATGATACGGGGAGTAGTGGACGAATGCACCAGAAAAGTTCCCAGCCTTGGGTCATATTTCGTACTCGCAGGAGTGAAAAGGGGACATCACTGATATCGACTGTTTGAGAGGAGAAGGAGCCTCAAGAACATGCACGTAAACGCTTGATGCAAGCGGCTTAGGGGTTAAGGAAGCGCTATTCAGTGACGACCCCTTTTCCCTCCTCTATTCAGTGACGACCCCTTTTCCCTCCTATGTTCAGTGACGACCCCTTTCCCTCCTATGACCACACTCGGCTCGAGGATTTGTCGAGGGTCGTGGACCGGTTGCCCGACCTGTGGGTTTCCCGCACCCTTCCCACATCGGCTGTCTCAGAGGGACCAAACGGGACCACCCCGAACCATCGGGAGTCCAGTCCAGAACGGTCCCAGGTGGACCCATCAGGACATACAGATCGGTTTCAGCGACCGACCGGCAGAGTCAAGATCGGCCCGGTGGCCTTCTGGGTGCCGAAGTCCAGCCGGCTGAGCTGGAGCACGAGTGCCAGCGTCGACTTGCTCGCCTGATCGCGGTCGTCGATATAATACCAGTAGCCTCGGTTCTTGATTGCGACGTACGCCGTGGGCGGCGGCTTGTGGCCTTTGCAGGCGTGGACCTCGAACAGGCCGCGGGTCAGTTCTCTCCCGGCCATGGGTTTTCCGTCGGCGTCCGACGTCGGCTTGACCAGGCCGCATTCCAGGTGCTCGCACGGCACCTCGACGCCGTTGGACAGGTAGAAGTAAACCTGGGAGGTCGACCGAGGCGTGATCCGCAACTCGGCGGAAGGCGGACGCGGATAAAGGAGCGGATCGGGCACGGCGCCGGGTGCGACGACGACGTCGTAATAGAGTTGGCCCGGCCGGAGATTCAGCAGGCGGGTGATCTCTTCCAGTTCCGGGCTGTCTATCGCCTCAGGGTTTACTCGGATCATCATCTTGTTTTGCTTGCGGATCAGGGTCCAGGTCGGTCCGTCGTCGTTGGGACGATATTCCATGCCTGCCTTGGCTGCTTCGACAACCGTGGCAGCCGTGACTGCCTCCGCAGGAATCGGGCCACTCAACGGCGTATCGCGGAGTTCGGATCGAATCGAGGCCGTCTCGTGGTCCTGCGCGTACTGAAAGATCTCGGCAAGCCTGCGGAACCGCTGATAGTCCGAGATGACTCCCCGCGCCGGGCCGCTGGCCGTCACGGCGTTGGGCACTCCGTTGAGCCGCTCCACCCACAACCGCAAGATGACCGCGACCGGCCAGCTCGTCTCCGTCAGGAAGAGCAGGGTCTCCATCGGGACCGGCGTCAGGAAGCGCTGGATCGTCTCGCCGGTGTCGCCCGGCACAAGCGTGATGGTGGAGCGATTGGCCCCGCTGACAGAGAGGTCGGGCAGAATCGAGGTGAATGTCCGGAAGATGATGTTGCTGTTGCTGGGATTGGGCGCGACGAAGAATGGCCGGGCCTCCGCGGCGCCCGCCAGCTCATACTGAGTGGCGATTGACGAGACGTTGAGCTCGAGCGGGACCTCGCTGTACCTCAGGTGCACGATGTTCCTCAGCAACTGCTCCTCATCGACCTGCCGGACCGACTCCTGGTACCGCCCGTGCGTCTTCTCCAAGACCCTCGGGCCGAAGGCGCACCCGCAAAACGTACCTGCCGGCACAAACCCGCAGAAGCTCAGTACGATCCGCCGGATGCCTCCCCATTCAAGCGCCGTCATCGCATCGCCTCATCCGGGTTCACCTCGTCCGCGAGAGAAATCATGGCCTGTCGTCCTGGCCCGCCGACAGTTTCGCAACTGCTCCGTTTTCCGTCATTCTGAAACGACGTTCGTGGCGGAAGGGAGAGTCGCTGGAATCGCCGGCCCTTCGACGGCTAGCGGCGGCGGCGTTGTGGTGATGCCTGCCGGCGGCGAATCCGGCGCCGTGAAGCCTGCCGGCACCGCGGGCGGCGAAACCTCGTCGCCCGAGATGAAGTTATCCGCGTGCTTCCTCGGACCGCCGAACTGGACGTTGAGCCCCACGACAATCGAATCCATCTGCGCGTCGAGCTTGATCCGCTCACCCGGGATCTGAAGCACCGGGCCCGAGATCGAATTGCGAAACTGATGAGTCCAGGCAAGTGAGAGGACGATGTCGTCGGTGAGCTTGTACGAGGCACCGAGCGCCAGCATTTGCGTCATGAATCCGGGCGCCTGGATGTTGAACAGCGTGTCCGTCCCCTTGATCGGGTTGGTGTTGTAGAGGTAGCCTGACCGCAAGGTCAGCCGGTCAGTTGCCTGGTACTGGCCGCCGACCGCCACGGCAAAGACACTGCTCCAGCCCAGGCCGCCGTCGATCGGTTTGGTGCCGTACAGGCTGGTGTTCTTGTAGTCGAAGTAACGGAGATCGACGTCGATCAGGGCCCGCTCGAAGCCCATGTAGGCGATGCCCCAGGAGAAGATCTCGGGCACCTGCGCCTGGATGCCGATCCGTCGCGCGGCCAGGTCGAGAGTGGAAGCATTGAAGCCCCACCGCTCTTGCCAGATCGGGCTCTTGTACGAGAAACCCAGGTTCCAGTGATCGGCCCGGCCGTGGGCGCGATGATCCCTTGCGCGAACGAGGTCGTCGCGGCCGTCAGGACTGCCAGGGCGGCGATGAGAAAGCGAGGCATCGTCGTCCTCCGAAGAGATTTGGATGTGCCGAACGGCAGGAAACTGCCTGGACCCGAGATGTGACCAGCGCGAACGGCCCTCGGCGGCTCCGCAGGTTCGCCAGGATCTTTATCGGCGAGATGCGACGATTCGATCACTTCAACCGCTACAATCCGCACAAGTTTTCAATAGGTATGCTGCTCTGCGCCCTCTTCCGCGGCGGCCGGGGCCGGGGATGCGGCCGCCGGGGGGACGATGCGGGCGTCGGCCTCCTGCTTGAGCCGGGCGATTGCCTGCGCCAGAGGCATCGCTCCCAGGTCGCCTGCGGTCCGGTCGCGGTAGGAGACAGCCTGTTGCTCGGCTTCCTTGGCACCCACGACCAGCATGGCGGGAATCTTCTCGAGCTGGGCATCGCGAATCTTGGCGTTGATCTTCTCCGGCCGCTGGTCGAGCGTGGCTCGAAAACCGGCTGCGAGCAGCGTCTCCAGCACGGCCTGGGCGTAGTCGGCCACCTTGTCCGAGATCGG
This sequence comes from Isosphaeraceae bacterium, assembly GCA_049579985.1. Classification (GTDB taxonomy): domain Bacteria; phylum Planctomycetota; class Planctomycetia; order Isosphaerales; family Isosphaeraceae; genus Aquisphaera. Next base: position 5,099 of record JBAUOX010000410.1, read on the forward strand.
CAGCACGCGCACCTGCTCGGGGGCCAGCCAGAGCGGGAAGGCACCGGCGAAGTGCTCGATCAGGATGGCAAGAAACCGCTCCAGGCTGCCGAAGGGAGCGCGGTGGATCATCACCGGACGATGGGTGTGATTGTCCTGACCGATGTACTCGAGACCGAACCGCTCGGGCAGGACGTAGTCAAGCTGGACGGTGCCAAGCTGCCACTCGCGGCCGATGCAGTCACGGACCATGAAGTCCACCTTCGGCCCGTAAAACGCGGCTTCTCCCGTGCCCACGAAGAACGGCAGGCCCATCTCCTGGAGCACGGCCTCGATTTCCTGCTCGGCCTGCCGCCAGATGTCGCCGTCGACGCCCTGGAACTTGGGGTCGGCCGGGTCGTGCTTGGACAGCCGCATGCGGTAATCGGAGAGCCCCAGCGAGCCGAGCACGTACTGGGTCAGCTCCATCGTGGCCCGGAACTCCCCACGGACCTGCTCGTGGGTGCAGAAGAGGTGGGCGTCGTCTTGTGTGAAGCCGCGGACCCGGGTCATGCCCGCGAGCTCGCCCGACTGTTCGTAGCGATAAACCGTGCCGAACTCGGCCAGTCGCAAAGGCAAGTCGCGATAACTCCGCGGCTCCGCGGCGTAAATCTGGATGTGATGCGGACAGTTCATCGGCTTGAGCAAGTACTCCTCGTAGTCGCAGGTTTGCTCGAGGTAGCCGATGCGCTCGGAAACGCTCATGGCGAAGAACGACCGGGACATCCCGGTCGCCTTCTGGCCATCGGGCCCGCTCTGGATCTCGGGCAGCCGCTCGGGAATGCCGGCCTTGCCCAGCAGCATGCGCTGGGCGGCGTCGTCCAGGGTGCCGGCGATCAGGCCATCGAGCAGCTCCTTGGCTGCGTCGTCAGAGAGCATCTTGAGCGGCGGGAACTGGCCGTCCCGGTACTTGGGATAATGGCCGCTGGTCTTGTACAGGTCGATCTTGCCGATGTGAGGAGTGTACACGGGCTGGTAACCGCGCTTGATCAGCTCGGTCTTCATGAATGTCTCGAGAATCCCCCGGACGATGGCCCCTTTGGGCATCCAGAGGATGAGTCCCTTTCCCACCAGCGGCGAGATCGTGAACAGGCCCAGCTCCTTGCCGAGCTTGCGATGATCGCGCTTCCTGGCCTCCTCGAGCTGCGCGAGATGGGAGTCGAGCTCTTTCTTGTCGAAGAAGGCCGTGCCGTAGACGCGCTGGAGCATCTTGCGGTCGGTCTGGCCCTTCCAGTAGGCGCCGGCGATGGAGAGGAGCTTGAACGCCCCGACCTTGCCGGCATGGGGAATGTGCGGGCCGCGGCAGAGATCGACGAATTCGCCCTGGCGATAGAAGCTGAGCACGCCGAACTTATGCAGCTCGCCGTCGATATGCTCGACCTTGAGGGTCTGGCCCAGGTCGGCGACGAACTGGCGGGCCTCGTCCACCGGCAGCGAGAACCGCTCGAACGGCTCCGCGTCCTTGAGGATGTGCGCCATCTCGGCCTCGATGGCTGGAAAGTCGTTCTCGGAGAGGCTGTGGCCGTCGATCTCGACGTCGTAGTAGAAGCCGCTGGCCGTTGTGGGTCCGAAAGCGAGCCTGACTCCGGGAAAGAGCCGCATGATGGCCCGGGCCATGATGTGCGCGGTGGAGTGGCGCAGGACGTCGAGCGCCTCGCGGTCCTTCGAGGTCAGAATTCGCAGCTCGATCGGCCCGGTCGCGGCCGTCCCGTTCTCGAGCGGCCGGTCGAGGTCAACGATCGTGCCGTTGGCCACCGCCGCCACGGCCGCCTCGGCCAGCCGCTTGCCGATGCCCGCGGCTACCTCACGAGGCCGGGTCCCATCGGGATATTCCTTGATCGATCCATCCGGCAGCTTGATCTGAAGCATCGTCGGACGCGTCTCCGATGTCGTTGGGTCGCCTGGTGATCGGGGTGTTCATCATGCTCGCTTTGATTGGCCCAGATTAACCCAGGAACGCGGTTCCTGCCAATCCCACGTCCTCGCCCGGTCCATCCAGAGGCATCGACGCCGAGCTGCGGCCGAGCCGGAACCGTGGGTGCAGAAAATGGTTATCCCCTGGCCTCGATCAACTCGACACCTCTGATGAGACCCGGGATAATCATGGGTGTTGATCTCGAAAACCGGGCATCGTCGGCTTGCGAGAGGCCGACGAGGCCGAGCCAGGGTGGCCCGCGGCGCATGGAGCGCTGCCGTTTTTTTTGGTTTTGAACGTCGCTCCGGACAGCGACCCGCTCGAGCCCCACGCACGCCGCCACGTCACGCCCGCCGCCACGCGTCGAATCAAGCCAACCTCAAAATATCAACGGAGATAAGTACATTGACCTGAGCGCTCGCAATCCGTTTCGCGCCTCGCTGCACCAAGGGGAGGACCGGCCGCCCGGGCGGCCGCAACCACAAGGAGACACGAACCATGCAGGAGATTCATCGCTCGACCACAACCTGGCTCGCACGCCGGACGGGGCGCGGCTCGCGAGCCCGTCCGCCTCATCGCTCGCACCGCAGGAGATTGACGCTCGAACCTCTCGAGGGCCGGGCCCTGCTGTCCCTGACCACCTGGACCGTCAACAGCCTGGGCGATACGGGCACGGGCACGGGGACCTCGGGCGACCTGCGCTACGTCATTACCCAGGCCGACCAGACCCAGGGCGACAACACGATCAACTTCGCCGTCACCGGCCAGATTACGCTCAACTCGGCCCTGCCGGACCTGAGCAACACCACCGGCTTGATGGACATCGAGGGACCAGGTGCATCGAGCCTGACCGTGGCCCGCAGTAGCGCCGCGGCGGCCGATTTCCGCATCTTCACCGTGGATGCCAACGTCCAAGCCCAACTCGTCGGTCTCACGATCACGCGGGGCAGGGCCAACGCCTACTACGGCGGCGGCATCGACAATGGCGGTACCCTAACGGTCGCCGACTCCAGCGTCATCGGCAACAGCGTCCTGATTTACTCTGGGGGGTTCACAGGCGGCGGCGGCATTGAGAATGAATCGGGCGCCACGCTGACCGTCACCAACTCCATTGTCGGCTACAACTCGGTCCCCATCGGCGGCCAGGGCGGCGGCATCAGTAACGATGGCACGATGACCGTTACCAACTCTAGCATCGACAACAACTCGGCACCCTCCAGCTTCGCCTCCGGCGGCAGCGGCGGCGCCGGAATCATCAACTTGGGTACGCTGACGGTCACCAACTCCACCATCGACAACAACTCGGCTGGCGCTGGCGGCGGCGGTATCGGCAACAATGGCACGCTGACGGTGACCGGCTCCACCATCGCCAACAACTCGGCAGCTGCCGGCGGCGGCATCCTCAACGATTCTCTTGAAGGGTCGATGACGGTGACCAACTCCACCATCGCCGGCAACTCGGCCACGGCCACCAGCTTCAATCCGGGCGATGGCGGTGGCATCTGGGACTTTAACGGCCCGCTTACGGTGACCAACTCCACCATCGCCGACAACAACGTCCCCAGCGGCGGCCTTGGAGGCGGGCTGGACGATGGCTCGACCACGGCTATCTTGGATAATACGATCGTCGCCATTAATACCAGCGGGGGTGCCACGCCCAACGACATCGCGGGCACGGTGTCCTCAACGAGCGCGTACAACCTGGTTGGCATCGGCGGTTCCGGCGGCCTGGTCAACGGCATCAACGGCAACCAGGTCGGGGTCGCTGACCCGGGGCTGAGCAGGCTGGCCGACAACGGCGGGTCGACCGAGACGATTGCCCTCTTGACCGGCAGCCCCGCCATCGACAAGGGAAGCAACGCTCTGGCCGTCGATCCCACCACCGGCCAACCCTTGACCACCGATCAGCGCGGCCCTGGGTTCCCGCGGATTGTCAACGGAACCGTTGACATCGGGGCCTACGAATTTCAGACAACATCGTCCTTGGCGGTAACGACGCAGCCGCCAGCCAGTGTCGCCGCCGGCTCCAGCTTCGGCCTGTCTGTCACCGCCAAAGATAGCTCGGGCAACGTGGACACGTCGTTCACCGGCACGGTCACCGTGGCGCTGGGCAGCAATCCCGTTGATGGCATCCTCGGGGGCACGCTGAGCGTGACGGCCCAGAGCGGCGTAGCCTCCTTCTTGGACCTCACGCTCGACAAGGTCGGCACCGGCTACACGCTCCTCGTCTCCGCGACCGGTCTGGACGGCGCGACGACGAACGACATCACCGTAACGCCCGCCGCGGTCACTCAGCTTGTAGTGACGTCTCAACCTCCACCCGCGGTCGCCCCCGACAGCGCATTCGGCTTGGTTGTCGCCGCCTGTGACCCCTTCGGCAATGTGGATACCAGCTTTAGCGGCAGCGTAGCCGTCGCATTGTTGAACAACCCTGGCGGTGCCACCCTGGGAGGTACCCTGTCCGTGACAGCCCAAGGCGGCGTGGCCACCTTCTCCGATCTAACGCTCAACGAGTTAGGCTTCGGCTATACACTCTCGGTCTCCTACAGCGGCTTGACCACGGCGACCACCAACGCCTTCAACGTCACCACGACCACCTGGACTGTGAACAGCCTGGGGGATACGGGCACCGGCTCGGGCACCTCGGGCGACCTGCGCTACGTCATCACCCAGGCCGACCAGACCCCGGGCGACAACACGATCAACTTCGCCGTCACCGGCACGATCACGCTCAACTCCGCCCTCCCGGACCTGAGCAACACCAGCGGATTGATAGACATCGAGGGCCCAGGGGCTTCGAGCCTGACCGTGTCGCGCGGCGCCGCGGCGGGGACGCCCGATTTTGGCATTCTCACGGTGGATGCCTTCGTCCAAGCCAGACTTGCCGGCCTCACGATCACTGGCGGCTCGGCCTCCAGCGGTGGCGGGATCGACAACGCGGGCACGCTGACCGTCACCAACTCCACCATCGACAACAACTCGGTCCCCATCGAAGGCTCCGGCGGGGGTATCTACAACGGGGGCACGCTGGCGGTCACCAACTCCACCATCGACAACAACTCGGCCTCCTTCGACGGCTTCGGCGGCGGCATCGAGAACGATGCCACATTGATTGTCACCAACTCTACCATCGACAACAACTTGGCTGGCTGGGGCGGCGGCGGCATCGGCAACCGTGGCACGCTAACAGTCACCAACTCCACCGTCGGCGACAACTCGGCCACTGGTGAATTCATCGGCCGCCCCGGCGGCGGTATCTACAACTACGGTGGCACGCTGACGGTCACCGACTCCACCATTGCCTACAACTCGGCCGCTGGCGATGGCGGCGGCATCGGCAACAATGGCACGCTGACGGTCACCAATTCCACAATCGCCTACAACGTGGCCGGCGGCGGCGGTGGCGGTGGCGGTGGCGGAATCGCCAGCTCCGGCACGCTGACGGTCACCAATTCCACAATCGCCTACAACTCGGCCTACGGCGGCGGCGGCATCTACAACAACGCTGGCACGCTGACGGTCACCGATTCTACCATCGCCTATAACTCGTGCAACTTGGCCGGCCAACCGGTCGTGGTAGAAGGCGGCGGCCTCGCGATCGGCGGGGGAAGCACAGCCACGTTGGAAAACACGATAGTTGCGGTGAACACCAGCGGCAGCGCCGCTACGTCTAACGACATCGCGCTTTACTCAGGGGGCACGGTTTCCTCAACCAGCGCCTACAACCTGATCGGCGTCGGCGGTTCCGGCGGCCTGGTCAACGGCACGAACGGCAATCAGGTCGGCGTCGCCCATCCAGGTCTCGACCCCAACGGACTGCAGAACAACGGCGGACCGACCCAGACCATCGCCCTCTTGCCCGGCAGTCCTGCCATCGACGCCGGCAGCCCCGCCCTGGCTGTTGATCCCACGACCGGACTGCCCCTGACCACCGATCAGCGCGGCGCCGGGTTCTCGCGGACCGTCAACGGAACCGTTGACATCGGCGCCTTCGAAGTCCAGGCGACCAACCAATTGGCAGTGACGGCGCAGCCGCCCGGCAGCGTCACGGCCGGGTCCGGCTTCGGGTTCACTGTCACCGCCGAGGACAAATCGGACAACGTGCTCAGCTCGTTCAACGGCACCGTCACCGTGGCGCTCGACACCAACCCCGGCGGGGCGACCCTCGGGGGCACGCTGAGCGTGGCGGCCCAGAGCGGCGTGGCCACCTTCTCCAATTTGACGCTCAACAAGAGCGGCAGCGGCTACACGCTCCTGGTGTCAGGAAGCGGTCTTGGAGGCTCGACGACGACAGCCATAACCGTGACCCCCGCCGCGGCCAGCCAACTGGTGGTGTCGTCGCAGCCGCCCGGCAGCGTCCTGGCCGGCAGCGGGTTTGGGCTGGTCGTCACGGCCGAGGACCCCTTCGACAACGTGGATACCAACTTTGGCGGCAGTGTGGCCGTCGCATTGTTGAGCAACCCCGGCGGCGCCACCCTGGGAGGCACCCCGTCGGTGACAGCCCAGAACGGCGTGGCCACCTTCTCCAGCCTGACGCTCAACGAGCCAGGCGTCGGCTATACACTCACTGTCTCCAGCAGCGGCCTGACCACGGCGACCACCAGCGCCTTCAACGTCCAGACCCAGATCGCCACGGTCGCCGTCGGCTGGGGGACGCAAACCGTCGCGCTCCAGACCGCAAGCGATGGACTTCGCCTGCTCCCGGCCGGCCGGAACACGGACATACCTTGGCTGGGCATCGACCGGATCCTGATCACCCTTAACCAGGCCGCGACTCTGGCCGCCGGAGACATCACGGTGATTGGCTCCAGCGGCACCAACTACGGGCCGGTCACCGTTTCGGGCTCGGGGACGAGCTATACGATCACCCTGTCCCAGGCAATCAACGCGGCCGATCGGGTCACGATCACCATCGGCAACGAGCTGATCGCCAGCTTCACCCGCCGCCTCGACGTCCTGCCGGGCGATGTGAACGACGACGGGGTGGTCAACGTGCAGGACATGGTGGCGATCCGCAACCAGATGCTCGGCCTGCTGGGGGCCGTGCCGACGATCTTCGGCGACATCAACGGCGACGGCAAGGTCGACATCAACGACTACACCGCGGTGCGGAAGCTGATCGGCACGACCCTACCGCGGATCACCTGAGCGGACGGGACCGCATGGCTCTTCATCGCAACCCTCGCCCCGAGCCTGGACCTCGGGGCGCCTTTGGTTACAATGGGCCTCATGAATGTCATCGTCGTGGTTTGCAGCAGTCTGCACCTGGGGTTCCTGGGTGTTATGGCGATGCCTGGATCGAACCGCCCAAGATTGACCGGCTGGCGTCGTCCCGGGGTGGTTCGAGTGCCGAATGGATCAGGATGCAGGAGAGCGCTCGTGGGAACCGTCTCAGTGCAGAAGAAAGCGCCCGTCTCGAGCCGGCTCAACGGTGAGCTGCGGTGGGCAGTCCGGGACGCGAGCTGGGACGACTACGTCGAGCTGGCCGAGCGGCTGCCGGCGTCGTTCCGCGTCGCTTTCGACGGCAAGGAAATCGAGATGATGGTGACCAGCAGAGACCACGACCAGGTCGGCTGGCTGATGGCCCGTTTCGCCGAAGCCGTGATCGACAGGATCGGAATCAAGTTCGTGCCCTGCGGCCGCGCCACCTGGCAGAAGCCCGAGGCCGAGCGAGGCATCGAGGCCGACGAGTGCTACCTGCTGGAGCCCGCGAAGATCGCGTTTGTCAAGAAGCTCAGGGCCGCGAAATCGAAGGACGAGTCGGGCTACCCGACCCCGGACCTGGCCATCGAGGTCGACATCTCGCGGCCGAAGGTCGACCGGCCCGGCATCTATGCTGCCGTGGGCGTTACCGAACTCTGGCGCTTTGACGAGGACGCGCCCGTCATCGAACGACTCGGTCCCGACGGCCGGTACAGGGGGGTGGAGGCCAGCTCGTGGCTGCCAGTCCGGGTCGAGCACCTCCGGCGGTGGGTCGTCGATGAAGACAGCTCCGACTTTGCGGTATGGTCGAGACGGATGCGCGCCTGGGTCAGGAAGACGTACAGGTCGCAGGGGAGAAAACGGTGAGTACTCGGGCCAGTCATTGACCCGGGTGCTCAACGTTCAGGACCTGGTGTTGATCCGCAACCAGATGCCCGGCTTCTGTATGGGGATCCTGCCGACGCTCTGCGGCGACATCAACGGCGACGGCAAGGTCGACATCAACGACAACACCGCGGTGCGGAAGCTGATCGGCACGCACTGGTGAGCGTGAAACAGGCCGTGATCGCATGCGATCGCACAATCGTTCATCACTGGTGTGGTTGTGTTGTTATCTGGCAACAGGCTGGCATTTAGACAGCAAAAGAGTCTAAAGTACTGGCCGAACCGGCATACGTTGGTTTTCCGTGGGATCAAGGATAGAGATAACCATGAAACTTCGAACCAGGCGTCCGGAATCTGGCCGGCGATCTTGCTCGAGCGGCTCACGCCGGAGGGGGCGGTGCGGCGTGTTCCGCGTGATCGCGGTTGTACTGGCGGCGATTGTTGGCGGCGCGGTGCCCTGCTCCGCCGGGGGACTGGCGATCGAGGCACCCAACAACCTGCCGGCAACACCGGGTTCCAGCGGATCGTTCGACCTGCTTCTGATGAACACCAATCTGACAGGCGGCACCAGCTACGAGGTTTCGAGTGACCAGTTCGTGCTGTCGCTGTCGGGGCCGCTGGGCATCGCGTTCACGGCTGTCTCGATCGCCACGGATCCGGTCGCCGCGCCCTACATCTTCGTGATGTCGGGGACAACGCAAGGACTGCCGCTCTCCATAGACACCTTCCCGAACACCCAGTTCACGGGGGCCGATACCGAGTTCGCGAGTCCGTATTACCGAACAGTGAACCCGGGCGATACCTTCGGCCTCGCTTACGTTTCCTACTCGGTGAGCTCCTCCACCCCCAACGGCATCGATACGATCACGATCGCGCCATCCCCGGCAACTTTGCTCACCACGCTGGATAACACCCCGATCCCTTTCGGGATCACCAATGGCTTGATCGCGGTAGGGACAGTAATCCCC
>JBAUOX010000411.1:0-8602 GCA_049579985.1 Isosphaeraceae bacterium
GTACCAATCGCCCCCCCAGCCACCGGGCCCCCGGAGGGGTGGGCGCCTGTCGGCTTTGTCAGCCCAGCCTCTTTCAACAGGGGGTTGTGGGCGCGTTTGCTTAGGGTTTTGGGTCCTTGACCTCTGATTTTGGGGGTCGGAAAGAGTCAGGATCTGGGTTGTTGACCGTTTCTGACGGAAGCTTGATCCTTCCAGAATCGGCTTGCCGATGGCCACAAGTCTTTGATACCCGAGCGATTAGATCGCGTCCCATGACCTTGTTCAACCCCGTTTTTAATCGCCAGACGCCTTAAGGGCGTAAATCGATTAAAAACCCAGGCTAATGAGGGACTGACCCCAGCCGACGAAGCTGGCTATGTCGTTCTGCGTCAGCCCCCAGCCAGCAAGCTTGCGAACCTGTTCAGGATCGATGTTCGGGACCATGCTCTCGGCCTCATCACGCAGCAGCTTGGCCCGTTCCTCAGACCTTGCCGGACGACCCCGTGGTCGCCGGCGCACGGAGGGACTGGATCAGCGCGGTGTACGCGGAGGTCAGCTCGCGCCGGCTCAGAAGGCCGATCAGGTCGGTCGAGTCATCGGGCTGGACCACGGGGATCTCGTCAATGTTCAGCGCGGTCATCCGCCGCAGCGCTGTGTGCAGGGTATCCTCGGGAGTGACCGTCAGCACCGGCCGGGTGGCCAGGTCGTCGGCCACCACCAGCGGCCCCCACTCAGAACCGACCAGGGCCAGGCGGAGGTCGCGAAGCCTGAAGATCCCGGTGAGCCGGCCATGGCCGTCAACCACCGGGAAGAGCGTCTGGTTCGAGCGCGCGACGAGCTGGATCAAGTCCTTGAACGGCATCGCGGCCGGGATGGGCTCGATGCCTTCCGTCCGGATCGTGACCTCGCTTACCAGGATCCGGTCGAGTACGTCCACCACGAAGTCTCCCTGGTGGGCCGGGCTGTCGATCGGGCTGGGCACCTGCTGCTCGTAAATGGTCCACCGCCGCGAGATCGCCATGTTCAGCCCGCAGGCCAGCATCAAGGGGACGAGCAGGCTGTACGACCCCGCCATCTCGCTGACTATCACGATCGAGGTGAGCGGCGTCTTGGAGACCCCGGCGAAGAACCCTCCCATCCCCACGAGCACGTAGGCGGCCGGGTTGATGTAGACGCTGGGCAGCATCCAGGCCATGAGCTGACCATAGAACCCGCCGATCATGCCGCCCATCAGCATCGACGGACCGAACACTCCACCGCTGCCGCCGGAGCTGATGGTGAAGCCGGTGGCCACGATCTTCAAGACGCAGAGCGCCAGGAGCAGTCCCATTCCCATGTGAGGAACGAAGCTCGACTCTCCTGGAAGGGCCAGCTCCGGCGGCATCCCGATCGCTCCCCACTGGACCCAGCCGTACCCGCCGGTCATCACCTGCGGGTAAGCCAGGGCCACCAGGCCCAGCAAGAACCCTCCCACCGCCGGTTTGAGCTGCCTCGGGATGGGCATGGGCTTGAAGAGCCTGTCCCTCAAACCGTAAAAGACGCGGACGTAGAGCCAGCCGAAGACCGTGCAGAGCAGGGTCAGTCCCACGTAAAGCGGAAGATCCCGCAATCCCTGGAAGGACAGATTGGGCAGGCTGAAGATCGGCTTCGGGGTGATGAACAGGGCGAACGTCGAATAGGCCACGATCGAGCTGGCCAGGCAGGGAAGCAGCGCCTCCGATTCGAGGGCCGTGGAGGAATAAAGAACTTCGCCGGCAAAGAGAGCGCCCCCAAGCGGCGCCCGGAAGATGGCTCCGATTCCCGCGGCGGCACCGGCCAGCATGAGGATTCGCCGTTCGCTAGGCGGCAGCTTGAGCACCCGGGCCAGATACGATCCGAACCCCGAGCCGATCTGGGCGATCGGGCCCTCCTGCCCGGCCGACCCTCCGGTGCCGATTGTGATGATCGAGGCCACCGACTTGATCAGCGGGACTCGCGTCCGGATCATGCCCCCTCCGCGATGGAAGGCCCGGATCATGGCGTCGGTCCCATGTCCCTCGGCCTCCGGAGCCCAGGTGAAGACCAGGATGCCCGATATCAGACCCCCCACTGTCGGCACCAGCAGGACCAGCCACCAGGGCCACGGGTAAGTGACGGCATGCGGCTTACCTTCGAGAGTGGGAGGCATGTGAAAATGCAGCAGGCCCCCGAGGACCACGCTGTACATGGCCTGAAGGCAGAGCAGGAATGCCACGGCCCCCAGTCCGGCGATGAACCCGACGATGGGGCTGCACAGGGTGGGCCGTCCGACTGCCGGCGTTGCCCAGAGGGCAGCGAGTCGCTGGAAGCCCTGCCTTACCAATGCCTGGAACCTGCCCGAGGTCGGAGAGGGGGGCGGTAATTCTGGTTCGTGCATGAATCCGAGGTCCTAAGCCTGCGCTCTGCCTGACCAGAACATGATGGGCCTCCCCGGGTGATCCTTCCAGTCCAAAACTGTGTCCGTCGTCCGGAACTAAGGTCATCCGTGCATCGTCCTGGACGATCGTACTGGCCAGAGGCCGCGAATCGGGCGACAATCAGTGTCCTGCCTGGCCGCTGGCCGTCGAGGGCGAATCCCCACCAGCCCATGCCCTCGAGACCACGCCAGGCGTTGCGAGGCGAGAGCGATGTGCGGCATCTGCGGAGCCGTCTGGACCGATCCTCAAAGAGCCCTGGCCAGCGCCCACCTGACCGCGATGATGGAACGGATTGTCCACCGCGGTCCGGACGACTCGGGAACCTATCGGGACAACCACGCAGCGCTGGGGTTCCGCCGGCTGGCGATCGTTGACCTGGAGGGAGGCCATCAGCCGCTCTCGAACGAGGACGGCACAGTCTGGACGGTCTTCAACGGCGAGATCTACAACTTCCCCGCGCTGCGGCACCGGCTCGAGGCCAGGGGGCACACGCTCCGCTCCAAGGGTGACACCGAGGTCCTCGTCCACCTCTACGAGGACGAGGGCGCCGGGATGTTCGCGCTGCTGCGCGGCATGTTCGCCCTGGCGATCTGGGACGCTCCGCGGCGCACGTTGATCCTGGGGCGGGACCGGCTGGGACAGAAGCCCCTGATCTATCGGCACGACGGCTCGCGCCTGGCTTTCGCCAGCGAGCTCAAGGCTCTGCTGGCCCTGCCGGAGCAGGACGTCCCACGCCGGGTTGATGCGCTGGCCGTCGACGAGTACTTGACCTACGGTTACGTGCCCCAGCCCCGCACGATCCTCGAGGGTGTGAACAAGCTGCCACCTGCCCATCATGCGGTCTGGCACGAAGGAACGCTGCGCATCGAGCGCTACTGGAGCCCGGATTGGAACCTCGAACGGCGGCGGCCGATCGAGGACGATATCAATGAGCTTCGCGCCACGCTGGCCGACGCCGTCCGCGAGCAGATGATCGCCGACGTTCCCCTCGGCGCCTTTCTTTCCGGAGGCATCGACTCGACGATCATCGTGGGCCTGATGCAGCAGGCGGCAAGCCGCCCGGTCAAGACCTTCGCCATCGGCTTTCCCGATCCGGCTTACGACGAGACCCGCTATGCCGAGCTCGCCGCGCGGCACCTTGGCACCGAGCACCAGACCTTCATGGTCGAGCCCAAGGCCTGGGAGACGCTGCCGTTGCTGGCCTGGCAGTTTGACGAACCATTCGCCGACAGCTCGGCGCTGCCCACCTGGCACGTGGCCCGCGAGACCCGCCAGGCCGTCACGGTGGCCTTGACCGGCGATGCGGGCGATGAGCTGTTCGGCGGCTACGATCGCTACCGGGCCCTGGCCTTGACCGAGCTCTTCCACCGCCTGCCCGCGGCGCCGCGGCGCTGGATCGGCGGGACCATGACCCGGGTTCTTCCCCGCTCGACGAGGTCCAGGACACGCCTCCGCGGCGTGGAGCGAATCTTCGAGCGGATCAACGAGCCGGCGGCGGAGCGCTACCTGGGCTGGATGACGACCTTCGATGAAGCCGGCCGGTTGACGCTCTACTCCGACGCCCAGCTCGACCTGCTGGCGGCAGCCACATCACTCCAGCCCGAGCAGGCTACGACCGACCCGGCATCTCTCCTGGCCCAGGCGTGGGCCCAGGCCGGCCGCAGGGACAAGGTCAGCCAGGCCATGGTGGGCGATCTCCTGACCTATCTTCCCGGCGATCTCCTGGCAAAGGTTGACCTGGCGAGCATGGCTCATGGTCTCGAGTGCCGGGGACCGTTCCTCGATCACCGGGTCGTCGAGCTGGCCGCCGCGATGCCGCTGGACCGAAAGCTCCGGTTTCGCCCGGGCCGCTCCAAGGTCGTGCTCAAGGAGGCCTTCGCCGGCCTGCTGCCGAAATCGATCAGGTCCCGCCGCAAGATGGGCTTCGGCGTCCCCATCGGCCGCTGGTTTCAGGACGACCTGAAACACGAGCTCCGCGCCATTCTGCTCGACCGATCGTGCCTCGACCGGGGACTCTTCCGCCCCGACTCCGTTCGTACACTGGTCGCCGACCACATCGAAGGCCGCCGCGAGCACGGCCACCGCCTCTGGGCGCTCGTCATGCTCGAGCTCTGGTTCCGGAACCATATTGATGGATCCTCCACGCGTCCCGACCAGGAGCCGTGAATCGTCAGCGGTGTCATCGAGGAACCTGCGGCACGTACGTCAGTCCTCCTTGCGGAAAGATGCGAATTCCCGGCGAATGCGGGCGCGACTTCTCCAGCGCCTCGAGCGCGGCCTGCCAGAGGGCCGGCTGTTCGGCGAATAGGCGGACGGGGCCAAGGCGGGGGCCAATCCGGGCATGGAGCGGGGGCGAGAAAACCAGAACGGTGCGATCAACGACCAGCTCGCGGGCCCAGCGAAGCATGAAGGCGCTGGGAGAGCCCGCTGCCGACATTGCGCGTTCGACCAGCGGGACCAGGCTGCGAATCGCCCAGCCGCCGGGTGCGCCTGTGGCCGCGATCAACCGCAGGGCGGATCGCGGAAAGGAACGGTCGATCTCCTCCGGATCGGTCCAGAAGAAGCCGATGAGCACTCCGCCGGGCTTGCAGGCGGCGCGGTGGTGCAGCAAGATCTTGAAGCTCTGCATCGGATCACCCGGCCAGGGATGGTTGCCCGCCACAACGATGTCGACCGGCGCCGCGGCTTGAGCCTGAAACCGGCGGCGGACATCGGCTGCCAGCAGTTCCTGGACCGATTCGGGCCGGCCGGCAGTCACTCGGAAGATCTGAGCCGGCCCGCCGATCAGGTGGCTGATCGAGACGCACGGTCCCACCAGCTCGGCGGCCTGGTGAATCGCCTGGCGCATCGGGTTGCTTGCCGCGTCTCCTCCCAGCAAGGATCCGGCATCGCCGCCGCCGGTGAGCCCCTGCCGATGCAGCGCCCCAAGCGTGGCGCGGTGGCTGGTTCCCGGAAAGATCAGCTTGTAGCCGCCCCCGAAGCCGGCCTGGAGATGTGGCAAGACCGAGCCGATCAGGATCCGCAGGTCGGCCCTGGCGACCGGCCGGAAGACCCGAACCGGAACTCCACGAGCCGTTGTCCCCAGATCGTCGTAAGCCGTGATGTCGTCCACCGGTGGGCTGAAGGACTGATACGTGGCGGCGATCTGATCACCGAGCCGGCGCTTCATCGCCGCGAGATCGACGGCTTGATGCCGCCCGACGCCGACGCTTACCGTCACATCGTCGGGGCGAACCCCCGCCGCGTGCAGCCGCCGTAGGACGATCGGCAAGGCCGTGCGAACCGGCGTCCATCGCGATGGATCGTCAACCACGAGCGCCACGGTCGAGCCCGCTTTCACCAGGCGCTCCAGTGGCGGCGATTCCTCGGGAGCATCGAGCGCAGCTTCGAGGGCAGCCGGATAGTCGCCCACTGAGCCCTCGAGGTCGGGCCAGAGCGTGTCCAGCTCGAATTCCATCAACCCTGGCGGCAATTCCAATCCGACTGTCGCGTCCGGTCCCCAGGGAAGATTGACCGGGTGGGCGCTCGCAGGCGCGGAACATTCCGCATTGTTGATACGATCAAGGGAAGAAGAACCAGACGGCGATTCCTTCATGGCGGCAAACTCCCAATTCAACGCTGCGCCCGCCGCGCGCGTCTCGGACTATCACGCTACCGGTTGAAGGTCGATCCGCCAAGGATTCCCACCCCTGTGAGTCAGCCTCTTCTTCGATGGAGTCAATCCACCAAACAAATAAGACGTTTGCGGGCTCTCACGCCGCGGATCGGCGACAGTCCGATGCAGTGCCTTGATAGAACGGTCGATATACAGAAGCAAGGGATTGACCGGGCGTGGCTCCCGGTGCAGGCGTTTGGGGCCGCCGGACGAGGTGACAAGATGGATCGGTCAGATCGAAACAGTCGGCGGTCATTACGGTTCCAGCCCTGGGGCGAGGTGCTGGAAAGTAAACAGCTACTCAACGGTAGTTCATGGCCTCCGTATGTGTCAAAGGCCGAGCTCTACTCGCTGCTCCACGATCCTGTCGGATATCCCTCTGTTCGCCCGAACACTCCGGTGCTGCCCTACGGCACGGCATCGAAGCTGGCGACCTACATTGACCCCACGGCTCATATCATCAACGGATATGCAGTAATTGTCGGTGCACCGAGCTTCATCGCGCCGTACGCAACTCTCAATGCTCATGGTGGCATCATCAAGATCGGTAGCGGCACGGACATCCTGGACAACGCCTCGGTCGTGGCCAACCCCCTGCACCCGCACACGGCCCCCGCTCCCCAGGTCCTGATCGGCGATCATGTCCTGGTCCTCTACGGCGCCCAGATCCTTGGGCCCAGTACGATCGGCGCTTACGGCGCCTCGGCCCAGGCAACGGAAATCGGGCAGGGCGCGTTGATCGACCAGGCTAACATCAAGCCCGGGGCGATCGTCTCGGCCCTGGCGCGGGTCGGTCCCGGTGTGACGGTCCCATCCGGATACCGCGTTCTTCCAGGGAAAAATGTCACCACGAATGCGGAGGCTTCTGATCCCGCGCTGGGCATGGTCGTGCGGGTCACGAGCAGTGATCTGAACAACATTAACAGCCAGTTGACGGCCAATCAGTCCCTGGCTACAGGGTACAACACGCTCTACCAGGGCCAGTCGGCAACGGGTGCGAGTCCCGGCGTTGCCGCAACGGTCGCCGGAATCGACAACGGCAACCTGGCGGCGGTGGAAGGTGCCAACTCGCAGCCGGGTTCGCCGACCGCAAGCACCGCGTATCTTCCTCCAGGCACCGGTCCCAAGTTCCCCTCACCGAACCAGGGGCTGGTCACAGGGCTCCTTTCCAACTTCCCTGCCCGGGTCACTGGCGCGGTGGTCTTCAACGAGCGGGCCGGGGAGGTCGCCCAGCGCCTGGGCCGGAGCAACTCGATCCGCGCCGATCTGGGCCAGCCGATCACCATCGGCTCGATCGGCCATACGGGCACCGGGGTGACGATCAACTCTCCGTCGGGTGGTCAGCTCACTATCGGCCAGAACTTTGTCGCAGGCAACGGCGCGACGATCCTGGGCGACAGCAGCACCACCAAGGTCGTCATCGGAGACAACGTCACGATCGGCAATGGGGCCGTGGTCTCCGGCACGTCGCTGGGCAGCGGCTCGACGGTCGGTGATCATGCCTACGTGCTCGATTCGAAGTTCCCGGCTGGAACGCAGATTCCCGCCGGAGCAATTTATGAGAACAACAGGCTGGTCGGGTTCGTCGAGTGGTGAGGACGAACCATGGCCGGCCAGGCGGCGGCCGAGCCTCATGGCTCACGAAAGGGCGTGCTGACGTCTTCGGACCGTCCAGTGTAGGCAACTGCTTACCCCGGACGGTCCCTTCCATTCCTGGCCGCGAAGGCTCCTTTTTGTTGCCTTGCAGCGTGAAGCAAGTCCTTGACTTGCAGACACCGCCAGCTTAAGTTTAGGGGAGATCATTTGCAGAAGATGGGCACCGATTGGATTTCCGGGTAGTTCACCCGGGATATACGGCTCGCACGGTCGTCTTTTTTGGGTGCGGGCAGGGCTCCTGAGCCGCAGGGTAGTGGCTTCCATGAAAGGTCAGGTGCGCCCACGCGCCATGGCATCGCCGGACGCGCTGGCAGAACTCCTCGTGCTGGCCGCCTTCCGGGTGGATCGACGGCCTTCCGGATCATTGTGCATCCGCACTATACATTGCCCTTAGACCGAGGAAAGTCCCACAAACTCCTGAAAAAAAGGCGGCAGAAAAAATTTTGCAATCGCAGCATTTTTCGCTTGACGCAGTGCTTTGCATGAGTCAGGATGAGATAGAGAGTTGGTTACGAACCCTCTGGAGGTGAATAATGTTTGACATGATTCTCGAAAACTACCGCAAGGCCACCGAGTCGACGATGAAGCTGCAGCAGGACGTGCTGCGGAACTGGACGATGCAATGGCCGCAGATGTTCGGGGCACAGACGCTCGGGCTTCCGTTCATGGGAGGTCCGGCCTCTGGATCCACGATGCCGGGAGCTGCCTGGCTCGAGCAGTTGAGTAACGCCCAGAAGAAATGGGGCGAGACGGTCACCGATATGCTGAACAAGCACCGTGAGTCGCTTGACGCTCAGTACAAGGCGGGGATACGGACCATCGAAGAAGCCTTCAAGGTGGGCGAGGCCAAGGATCCGCAGCAGTTCCGCCGTCTCAC
>JBAUOX010000412.1:0-5216 GCA_049579985.1 Isosphaeraceae bacterium
AGGGTCTCTTTGAGCATCGCCCGACAGGCTTCGCCGATGGTCATCAGCCGATGGAGCGCCCATTCCTTCGCACGGCCCTGCTTCAACTCGCCCATGAGCAGACTGTACGCCAGCATGACCAGGTACACGTGCCGGGTCTGGCCCTGGGGATCACGCAGCTGACAATCACCCAGCCCGAGTCGCCGACGGTCGACACGTTGTTCATGATCTGTGACGCGCTGGGGGTCTCGGCTTCCGAGGTAATTGGCCGTGTCGAGGCGGCGAGGCGGCGGCAGAGTCGTCGTTGATGATCTGCTTTGGGACGGCCGGTGTGATCTTGAATGGGATCAGATCACGTGCCCAGTTGGCGCGGGAGTTGACGCCTGTGACGCTCCGAGAGCTGTCAGCGGCCTTCGGACTGACTCTCCGGACAGCGTGCACAACCTGATTCGCCGGGCCGATCACACCCTTCTTGTCCGCTCCGTGACGAGACCGAGGCTGTCCGCCACCGTCTCGCGAAAACCGGTGCTAGCCCAGCGGAGCCGCCGATCATCGGATGCGGAGCAGGCTGATCAAAGGTAAACTCGGGCGACCTGATCGTTTCCGCGTTCTCGCGGTGTGAGGGGCGAGGGAGGGGATGCTGCGATGCCCGACTGGTCGTACCGAACACTCTTCCGACCCGTGCTGTTTCGGCTCTCGTCGTCAGCAGCACGAGACGTGTGCCTCAACGTGATGGGAGCCCTCGCGGGGTCACCCATCGGCCGGTTCGTGATCGATTTCCTTGGTCACATGCGCCCCGACCCGCGGCTGGCGCGAACCCTCCAGGGCTTGGAGTTCCCGTCGCCAGTCGGGCTCGGGTGCGGGATAGATATCGAGGCCGTCGCTGTCCAGGCACTGGCGCGATTCGGGTTCGGATTCATTGAAGTCGGGCCCGTGACCTCTCGGCCACTTCAGCGGTTCGACGGGGGCGATGGGGTGGATCGCCGGGTCCGAGACGAATCGATTGCGGCGCCCGATCCGCCCGACAACCCTGGTGTGGACGCCCTGGCCGCGAGGCTCGGTAGGAGCAATGTGCCGGGAGTCCCGCTGGTCGCGCGGCTGGCAGTGTCCACGGGGGTCTCCCCTCTGGATGGAGGAGACGAGGTCCGGGCGATGTCCGCCACGATCGCGCCTCGGGTCGCAGTCCTGGCGATCGATACGGGCGAGACTTCCGCAGGGTGGGACGAAGTCGCTTGGTCCCGGTTCCTCGGTGTCGCCGTCCGGGGTGCGTGTGGAGCCCGCGCGGGGCTCGTGATCTGGCTGGTGGTTCCGGCCGACCTCGAGGCCGCCGAGGCCGAACGGCGGGTCCGGCTGGCCCGGGAGGTCGGCGACGTCGGCGTCCTGGTCGACGGGTCGGTACGTGACCCCGAGCGGTCGGGCTGGCGGCGGATGGGGCGGCTCAGCAAGGGGCGAGTGGTCGCGACCGTACGTCTCCTACGCGAGCGGTTCGGTGGCGGGCTGACAATCACGGCGTCGGGCGGCCTGCATGAGCCGGCCGACGCCCTTGACCTCCAGGACGCTGGAGCGAACCTCGTCGCGATCGACAGCGGACTCGTCTACTCGGGCCCCGGCCTCGCCAAACGGGTCAACGACGCAATCCTCTACGCCGGCCAAGCCTCGTCGCCTGGCGGGGCCGGGGGAGCGGCCGGGCGAGAGCGACTCCAGGAGCTCGCGTGGTTCTGGCTTTGTCTCCTCGGTTTCAGCATGTTCGTGGGCGGTGTGATCGCTCTCGTGATCGCCGTGACTCGTGTGGTCTTACCGTACGACGAGGAGTTTGTCGGAATGACCCGGGAGGCTCTGGAGGGAGTTAACCCGCATTTGATCCCGTTTCTGACTCACGACCGGGTGACGCTGGCGGGGACCATGCTCGCGATCGGCGTGATGTACTGCGGCCTGTCGTGGTTCGGTGTGCGGAGAGGCTTGCACTGGGCGATGGTCGCGGTCGAGGCTTCCGCGTTCGTCGGGTTCGCGAGCTTCTTCCTTTTCCTTTGGTTCGGCTATTTCGACCCGTTCCACGCGTTCGTCACGGTGGTCCTACTCCAGTCGCTCCTCTTGGGCGTCCACTCGAGGCTGGGGCCAACAGCCTCGCTCCCGCCACCTGACCTGCACAACGACGCCCGGTGGCTGTGTGCACTCTGGGGACAACTCCTGTGCATCGCACAAGCTTCGGCTTTCGTTGTC
The DNA here is from genome assembly GCA_049579985.1 of Isosphaeraceae bacterium. Classification (GTDB taxonomy): domain Bacteria; phylum Planctomycetota; class Planctomycetia; order Isosphaerales; family Isosphaeraceae; genus Aquisphaera. Next base: position 2,200 of record JBAUOX010000412.1, read on the forward strand.
GCGGGGCTGGTGATCTCGTTCGTTGGCGTGACCTCGGTGTTCGTCCCGGAAGACTTGGAGTTCATGGGAACGACTGCACGCGAGCTCCACCTGCGGAACCCGCATCTCCTGTCGCTCGTCGCCCACGACCGGGCGAGTTTCGGGGGGATGTTGGTTGCGTCGGGCCTGGCGTTCTTGATGTCGGGGCTGTGGGGCCTCAGGAGGGGAGCAAGCTGGCTCTGGTGGACGGCCCTGCTGGCAGGGACACCTGGCTTCGTGGCGGCGCTCGGCGTGCATTTCGCGGTGGGCTACGAGAACGTCTGGCACCTGACGCCAGCCTTCGCTGGCCTGGCAATCTTTCTGACTGGGCTCGCGCTCAGCCACCCCTACCTTTGCCGCCCAACGCCCGCGCTCGCGGCCGAGTGGGAAGAGAGGCTCGCAACCCGAGGTTGACGAGACTCCGCTAACCCCACTCGACTCCTCGTCTGTGTGGGCTTCCCTGAGTAAGATCCGGCTTCGGGATTTTCGCGACGAGCCCCGTCTGACAGTCTTGGGCGATGGCCAAACCATCGGGGATCGAGTCGAGTACCCCGGTACGATCCTGGTCCGGCAGGACGGGCATCCGGAGACTATCAGGCTCATCGGCGTGGATACACCCGAGACCAAGGACCCCCGCAAGCCCGTAGTGTACGAAGATCCTCGCCCTCACCACAAATCTCTGTAACACGCGAATGAACGCGGGAAAGCAAGCGAAGAAGGCGGATGACTTACCTTTTGTCGCCTACCGCCAACTCCCTCAGGCCGGCGAGTCGAACCTGCCGGGGCTATTCGCGGTGGCACGCCACTCCATCTTGCGCTCCGGGCTCGCCTCGGTCAGGGCCCGACGGACGCCCGCGGCGTCATGATTCGTGCCGTAGACCGGGGTGTCGGGCTGTTGCCGCCAGGACTCGTCCAGGCCCCCGGCGTCGACGCCGTCGAACCCGAGTTCGTCGATGAGCCGCAGCACGATGGTCTTGGCGGCTGGGTCGTCGCCCGCCACCGGCAAGGCGATGCGTCCGGGAGTGCCAGCAGGCTGTCCGCGTTCCATCAAGTGCTGGGCGTGGATGTTGTTGAACGCCTTGACCACCGGGTGCCCGAGCTGTTGCTCCACCCACCGGCTCTCCGTCAATCCGTTCTCGATGCCGTCGATGCGGCCGTCGCGCTCGCGCGGATAGTAGTTGCCGGTGTCCACGACGACCAGGTTGTCGGGCGCGCCATCGAACAAGCCGGCAGGCAGGTCGGGGATGTTCTTCTGGGGAATGGTCACGATGACAATGTCCCGGCTCCGCGCCGCCTCGGTGACCGTGACGGCGGTCGCACCAGTCTCGGCGGCCAGGGTGGCGAGCGACTCGGGCCCGCGCGAGTTGGCCACGGCGACATCGTGCCCCAGCTTTGTGAGGCGGCGGGTGAGGGTGCCGCCGATGTTGCCCGCGCCGATGATGCCGATCCTGAGTTTGGGTTGAGTGTCCATGATGAGTCTCCTTCAACGAGGGACCGCCGCCGGGACGGCGAAGCTGAGGTGGTGGGCGCAGTGGAGGCACTGGATGCGGTCCCACTCCGCCTTCGTCAGCGGTCCGAAGATTCGGTGTGGGATCACGGGGCCTTTCGAGGCCTTGTAATGGGCGATGGCCGCCCGTAGCCCCTCCGCCTCCTCGCGTTCGTTGAGCGCTTCGGCAGGCAGGATTTCCGGCGGCGCGGGCAATCCCTCCGGGATCATGCCGGATTCAAGAACCTCGCGCTTCCGCTCTTCCGGGGCCCACTGGGACGGGTCAACGGGCGTCGAGGCAGGCAGGTCCACCACGCGACGCATGACGGTCGACACGTGGCGGCAAATCTGCGCCAGCGACCAGTTGCCGACCGTGGAATGGCCCTCCAGAAGCCGTTCCACGTCGGGCATGACCTCGTCAAGGCTGTTGAAGCGGAGCGTCCGTCGTCCCTGGGTCATCGCTGCCTTCCCTGCCGACAAGGTTTTCGCGTTCTTGAGGTCGCACGCCGAAAAGATATTATGCCACGGCCTGATCGAGCCGGCCACGCGAATCCGCCCTGGCGGGACCGCTGCGGGTAAGTTGCCGCCGGCCGCCTCGAGCCGCTAGACGTTGATCCACCGCCCCTGTTCTGAACAGTGGAACGCGACGCCACTCACGCCCCCAACCCGCAGAAGCGCACCCCGTAATCGACGGTACTTCTCGCGTAAGCCTTCAACTCCCCAGCAGCTCGATTCGCGCGACTTCCTCGGGATCCAGGCAGAAGTCGAGAACTTCGAGGTCGGCCCGCATGTGGCCGACGTCAGTGGTGCCGGTCAGGGGCACCATGCCCACGTCGAGGGCGAACCGAAAGACAATCTGGCTGACGGTCCGGCCGTGACGTTCGGCGATGCGGGCCAGTTCGGGACGGGCCATCGTTTTGCGGTTGGCGGTCAGCAGCGAGAAGCCCTGATAGAGCAGGCCGTACGTGGCGCAGAACTCCCGAACGTCACGGTCCCAGCCCCGCTCTGCGTAGCACCGGTTCTGGACGAAGCGGGGCTGAACGCGCGCCTGGTGGCACAGGCCCTGGACCTGTTCGAGAGTGACATTGCTGACACCGAGCAGACGAGCGCGGCCGCTTTGCTGGATGGCCTCCATTGCCCGCCAAGCCTCCCAGTCGGCTGCCGCCAGGCCAGACCGCTGAGTAGGTCCGTGGAGCAAGAAGGAATCGATCACCCCGGTGCCCAGGTGTTCGAGCGAACTGGCGAAGGACTGCTCAACCTGGACCGCGATGGGAGCCCGGGGGTCATAGGGCAGGCGGTGATCTTGCCCCCGCTGGAAAGTGAACTTGGTCTGCAGGAAAAGGTCCTCCCGGGCCAGCAGGCCGTTCTCGACCGAGAGCGCGATGGCCCGACCGACCGCGGCCTCGTCGTAATGGCGGCGCTGGTTGGCGGTATCGATGCCCCGAAAGCCTTGCCGCAATGCGGACTCAGTCAGGCGCTGCGTCTCCTGCTCCTTCCAGGCGGTCCCGTACAG
>JBAUOX010000413.1:0-1572 GCA_049579985.1 Isosphaeraceae bacterium
GGCAATTGTGGCGTTGCCCCATGCGAAACGGTCAATCAACGCCGTGGCGCTGGGATCGAACAGACCACCACCATAGGCTTTGATCTCTCCTTCCGGGCCGAGCTTGGCCCCCTCGGTGAGCAATCGAAACAGGGCGCGAAGCGAGCCCTCGAAAAAGGCCCCATTCGGGTCGAGAACGGCAAGGCTGTCAGGACCACTGTCCCTGGCGAGTCGCACGATCTGGCCGAGCGCGTAACCCTCGCGGTAGGTCAGCATATCGACCGGCAGAAGTGCCAGATCCTCGGCGTAGAGCACAAACAAGAGCCGGTAGAGGAGATGGAGCGTTTCCTGATAGATCGTGCCAAGGAACTCAGGCGCGACCGGGTCGGGGATCGCACCACGGTTCGCCGGGTGGTCGATCAACCCCTGCATGAACCGGAAGACCGCCCGCTGGACCTGTTGACCAAGCTCCGTGGTCACCTTCCTCTGATGCTGCTGGCCGACCTCACGAACACGGTCGAGCACCATCGGCTCGGCTGTCAGCGAATCCTGTCTCAGAAGAGCGTGGAGCAATTTCCAGGTATCAAGACCGGGGTAGGTCCCGTCAGCAATCGCCGTGAGGTCGAATGCGATAGACGAAGGAAGAGAGCCCGCGACGCAGACCAGTCGAAGTTCAAAAGCGTTCAGAAGCAAACCGTAGGTCAGTGCCGACTCACGAAGCACGCGGTTAAGCGACAGCGAGGGCGAAAACCTGCGGTGCAGGCCGGGCGGCGCGGCGTCGAGGTGGGCGTCTGGTGCGATACAGACGGCCCGAGCAAGAAGCCGCTCTCCTTCGGATGCCAGGAGCGGCACGCCCCCTTCTTCCTCTTGCTCCTCGGTCGCAATTCTCGATCTCTCACCGAGCCGCCAGCCAAGCAGTTCGGCAAGAGGTTTAAGTAGGAGTTGGGCCGTCGAGCGAGCTTGCTCACGATCGCGGAGCGTGCGCTGGGCCGAGCGAACAACGGCCGAAGCCTTCTTGTAGGAGGCTTCCGCCGCGTCGGAGTCGAGCCAAATCCGCAGTTGAGGGTCGGTGCCGAGGAGCTGAGTGCAAAAATACTCGCTGAAACCCTCGCCCGCAAACGTGAGTGGTTTCAAGTCCGGGACTCCTTGGCAGGGGCACGCAACAAGACTCCAAGCGGCTCGACGGCCGCGGGCCCGAACTTCACCCGACGATTCAAGAACGACTCGTGTTCGTCGATTTCCTTGCGGTGCTCCCTCAGTCGGCGTTTGACCGTCGGGGGCAAATCCCTCTCGATGCCGGGTAGGAACGTCGTGGGGTCATCATACTCACCGAGAATCGCCTTACGAGTCGCCTCGGCCCAAACCTTGAACCGATCTCGCAAGCCTGAGTGCTCAGCCAGACGCTGACCGCGGATTTCGTTCATCCAGTTCTCGGCACGTCTCTTCACTTCTTCGTCAGCCACGCGATTGGCGGATTCCCACCAGGTTCCGAAGATCTCGTGGACCCGTGACCCGGGCAGATCGGCGATGCCCTGGCCGGGGATCTGGTCGGCTGAATCATTCGGATCGACTGTTCCGTCCGGATGGACGCGG
>JBAUOX010000414.1:0-1912 GCA_049579985.1 Isosphaeraceae bacterium
TACCTCAAAATCGGACTCGGAGGCAACCCGAGCCTCGGTGGCAACCCACTGGATAACGCTGTCATCTCAGGGTCGGGCGCGAACGTGACGTTCGCCTTCCCGTACGACCCGGGTCAGCTGACGGGCGACACCATCGTCCAGCCCTTCTTCGTCACCCCGCAGGGGACCGCGCGGGCGCCAGGCGGCGACTCACAGGTGACGCTCCATGCGGTCCCCCTTCCCACCTGGTTAGAGGGTCAAGCCGACGTCTACGACCCGTCGCAGCACGCTTACGTCCTCACGCCGGATAATCCACTCGGCCTGAACTGGAATACGACGACTTCGGGCTTCTCACTGGACTTCCTCAACGGTCTGACAACCTCTCTCTCGGCCGGGTTGGCCGTGACCGTCACCGCCAAGTTGACGACGAACCCAGGCGACGTGATTCTGACCCCCAATAGCCTCACCGGCTCGTTGACCTTCCTTGGCCAAACTGTGGTCGCCAAAAACTACTCCCTCCCTTTGACGGACATACAAACTCTCGAGGCCGACCTTGACCCCGACACCCTCGACGCCTTGGACGGGATCACCGTCGCCACCGTTCCGATCAATCTGCTCTCTCTGATCACACCGCCTCCCACGCTGTACAACCTGCCGTTCGGAACGGGCAACATACCCCTGCCGCTGCCCGCTCCGCTGCAAGCCGGGGGATCGATCAACGTGAGCGGAGATTTCCAGGCTGCCGCCCAGATGTTGACGGTCCAGGCCGGCTTCCACCTCGATGTCAGCGGGTCTCAGCCCATTCTTGTCGCGCAGGATTCCGACGGCAACGACGCAACGTATATCAAGCTGAGGGCCGTCGGATCAGTCAGCCTGGTCTACAAGGCGCAAGGGAGCCTGGGGTTCGAGGCGCTCCCCTTCCCGCTGATCTCGGCGGTGGCCGCCGGCGGCATCTCCGCCGTCGCCGATGCCAACATCGTGGTGGACTTCGGCGGGCCGCTCATCGCCCCCACGTTCTCCTTGAATCAAGCTGCTTCCTGGGCCGGGTTCACGTTAGGGTACGGGTTCGCATGGAATTACGGCATTCTCAATAATCTCAATGTCTCGGACCTCAAGCCGGTCATCAACACGCTCGGGCCATACGCACTGTTCGGGCTGAATGCGCCCCCGTCGCCGGACTTCACCGCCCTCTACAACCTGATCATTTCCGGCCCAGGCAACCAGAATACCCCCGGCAAGCCAGTCTTGGGCGACACCACCGCGGCGCCGACGGACGGGGATCAGTTGTTGGACTCGGCAGACATCGCGAAACCCTCGGCCGCGAAGAAGCTGGTCGTGGCCATGGCCGACCCGGCCTCGTCGCCCACCTCCACGCTCACCGTGGTCTCGCCCATCTACGGCCCCGTGACCGACCTGAAGTTCGGCCTGGACGTCCTGGCCGATCAGCCGTCGCTGACACCCGGGCACGAGTTCCTCGACACCGTGCTTGTCGGGAGCGACGGAAGCGTGGTGCCGCTCTCGCACATCGACATCGCCACGCTTCCCCTGTCGGCCGGCGGCAGTAACCTGGGCTACGCCAGCGGCGTGCAGACCATCGACGTCCCGGTGGACTCCAGTCAGCTCGCCCTGGGCCAGGCCTACCAGATCGAGTTCCAACTGACGACCGACTCCGCCACGACGGGTCATCGCGTGGCGGTCGCCCTTCAGGACCTGGTCGTCGACCAACCCAACTCCATGCTCTCGGTCACCACCCCGGGCGCGGTGCAAAATGGGGGCACCCTGGATTTCGGACCGGTCGCCAGCGGGACGGCCACGCAGACGCTCACCGTGGCCAACACCGGTCAGGCCACACTGGTCGTTAATGCTCTGTCGGTTTCCGGCGCGGGGTTCGCTCTGGTCAACCCGCCAACCTCCGGCGAGTTCGCCCTTCCGC
>JBAUOX010000415.1:0-4225 GCA_049579985.1 Isosphaeraceae bacterium
ACCTTGCCCGAGAGCTCCCCCGGATCAAACCGCTTGAGCCCGCCGCGGCGCTCAGCTCGTTCCGGATTCATGCCGGTTTCCACCTCGAGCAAGTCGGCGCGGAGGCGATGGTGATCAACCCCGTGAGCGCCTGCTATGATGCCGACGGGCGGCTCTACGTGGTCGAGGCGTGAAAGGAAAGAATGAAATGATCTAGATTCGCCAATTGACCAGAGTCAGCGGATAGCCAAGCTGCTGGATGCGTTGGTAATGGGAAGTGTTGCCGGTTGCCAGCTCCAGGCCGTTCCTGATGGCAAGGGCCGCGATCATCGGGTCGCAGCGTCCGATAGGCCGGCCGACACGATCAAGGTCGCCGGCGATCAGGCCGGCCAGGTCAGCGGCGTCTTGGTCGAAGGGTAGGATTTCCTCGGGGACGATGGCGGTGCGGAACGCCTGGATGCGTTTCGGCGAGGCTCCGACCTTCTGCAAGCCCTGGATGATTTCCATCACCGTGATAACCGAGAACGTCAGGCGGCCTTGGGCCTGCCGATACGCGGTCGCGTTGCGGGTCACGGTTTGGTCGATGGCTTTCAGGACTTCGGAATAGATGTCGGTGTCGAGAAGAGCCTTATTCAACGGAACTCAGCCGCCAGGGCCGATCCTCTCGAACCTTCATGGCGTGCTCAACAGCCTGGTCGAGCAAATCGGCATCGTCTCGCAAGGCGCCGATCGATCCCAGACCGGAGTTACCTGCGTCCTTTGCCGTTTGAGGCAAGCGGGCTAGCTCGCGGAGCAGCAGGCGGGCGGCCTCGGCCATCGCATCATCGACGGAAGCGAAACGGCCGTTCCGGACGGTAGCTTGGATGGAGCTTTCCAGGTCGTTGGGCAAATTGATCGTCATGACAAACCATCTCCTTTCTTATGAAGTCTAGCACAATCGACCGATACTGGCAATCAGCCATCGCGTCGGCTCCGGGCGAGGTGATGGCGGGGTTTTTCGCAGGGAAAAAGGTGTCGGGAACCGAAAAACGACCTTCTTGCATCAATGTGCCCGAAATGGGTTCCTGACACCTTATCCGCCCTCTGACACCTTATCCGCCCTCTGACACCTTGTCCGCCCTACGTCCACGACAGGCGGTAATCCAGCGACATGCGGTAATCCAGTGTCGGTTCGTCTTTTCGGGCAAGAATGATACACTGACACCGGATTTCCTGACACCGGATTTCTTTCGTGTCGCGTTGTAGAGCTTCCGGTCGGCGGTCACTGCCACGCAGCCCAGCCGCTCGGCGAGCGCGATGTACAGGCAGTCGTGGACCGTCCGTCGGGTCACCAGCGCGATCTCGAACGCCTCGTCGAGCAATCCGGCCGTCGGATGGCTCACGACCGGAACCTCGTCCACTGCGCCCCGCACATCCCGGGCCTGGTCTTCCGTTAGCTCGCCCCGCAGCATGACTTCCTTCCAGAGTCCGCTGGCCAGCTCTACGTAGAACTGGCTTGGAACATGGCTCTTCCGTTTTTTGGTGCGAGCATCCCGGGATTTGTGGGCCTTCTTACTGGGCGAGGGCCGTTTTCCCCGGCATTCGCACTTATCCCCGGAAGATCCGGGAACATGGGGCTCGAACTCTTCGCCGGGCAGACGGGCCGCCTCGCCCGAGTGAACCTCGGTGACGTACCATTTCAACCCGACGCTCGCGTCCAGAACGACAGGAGTCGGGGCCGGGGTCGCGTCGCTCATCGGGTGTCGCGGTCCTCCCGGATCAGCTCGGCCGAGTCGGAGTGGGTTCGGCCCGACAGGCGTTGCCGTATCTCCGCGGCGCGGGCCCTCGCCTCGACCATACTGACCTGCTTCGAGGCCGCCACGAGGATCTCGCGCAACTCCGCCTCCGGGGAGCTGTCCGGGCGGGAAACCTCCGGCACTTCAGCCAGGCCCATGTGGGCCCTCTCTGTGTGTGCTGCCGCGCTATTACCCCGGCAAGAAAGTTTCGCATCCTTGCACATACTAACCCGACGCGCCAGCGAGGGCTCTGAGGCACTCCCCTCGCTGGCGCGTCGGGTTCGTATGTGCTTCTTCGGTGCCAGGGTAATAGGTACGCCAACCCCGCTCGGGCCTCGTGTGGACTTCCGCGCCGGCTCAACTCCGCGATCAAGCCGCCTACGCACAACCGGCGGGTTCGGGACCGTGAGGTCGCAAGTTCAAATCCGGCACAGCCGGGAGCCGCGACTTACTGTTGGCGGCGTGTGCCGCCCCTGTGTTACCATGACTGTGAGTGTTGTAAGGCCCACCCGATGCGGCGGAGGTTGCCTGACGACCAATGCGTTCAACCGTCACGATGGCCTGGGAAATCTTGGACCGCATGGAGCAAGCCGTGGCCAAGGTGCGCGAACGACTGTTGCGGGTCACAGCGGTTCTGAATCAGGCCGGCATAGCCTACGCCGTCGTGGGCGGCCACGCAGTTGCCTCGTGGGTGACGACTGTCGATGAAGGCGCGGTTCGCAACACGCGCGATATCGACTTGCTCGTTCGGCGCGCGGATTTGCCGCTCATCACCGCCGCCCTGGAACAAGCGGGCTTCGTACGCGCGGAAGTCCTCGACGTGACGATGTTCCTGGATGGACCGAACGCCAAGCCCAGCGAGTCGATTCATCTTCTCTTTGCCGGGGAAAAGGTTCGCGCCGAGCACCCCCTGCCGTCCCCGTCCCTGTCCGCCGCTGACGACCCCGCCGGCTTCCGCGTCATCACGCTCGAGGCACTGGTCCACATGAAGTTGTTGTCGAATCGCGACAAGGATCGAACGCACATCCGCGATCTGGTCGGCGTGGGCCTCATCGACCGGAGCTGGCTCGCCAAGCTGCCGCCGGTGCTCGCCGAACGGCTCCAAGGGATCCTCGACACGCCGGATGCATGACGACAGCGAAACTGCCGGCGGCCCGGCTTGCGGGGTGGGCCCGTCCGAACCACGTGCTCACGCACGTGGTCACATTGAGGGTGCCTCGTCGCTTCGAGTTCGTGGGGGCCGCGATCGTAACGGTCAACAAAACCGGGATGACCTCGAACCAAGACCATCTTTTCATCACCCCAGTGCGACACCGCCGGTGTCGAGAATGAGCGCGTACGATGTCACGGGGAAGACAGAATGAGCGCCTTGTCGTAGAGTCAGTATGTTCCTTTTGTTCAAACGGAGCATCGAGTCGTGTCAAGCGTCAAGGCACGTCGACTGATCTGGGTGCCGATCATCCACACGTCGGCAGACCTCGGCAGTCTGCAGAGCGCCGTCAGGAGAATCCACGAGCAACGGGGCGGCACTTCGGTTTGGCAGGAACGCGTCCGCCAGATCGGTCAACTCTGGCGATCGATTCGCACGTCGCTCATGCAACTCGAGCTCGATTGGTCGAGCGTGCTGCTCTACCAGGACGGCCTTCCCGTCTGCGGCAAGGAAGTCTGCATTGTACAAGACCTTGCCCGTGCCGGCAGTGCCAACCATCGGTTGCTGGTGGAACTGATGGCCAAGGGTGCCCGGCTGGTCGGCACGGAATCCCCCGAGCTGCTGATCGAGGAATACGAGCTGAACCGGCGATTGCTGCTCAATCGATCCACCGGAGCTCAAGGTTCTGAGGCCGAGATGCAAGCGCTGAGTCATGATCTGCTCGATCGCCGTGATGCATTCATCGTTCGCCGGATCGACGAGACCCTTCCCCCTGGTCAGGTCGGCTGTCTCTTTCTCGGTCTCATGCACTCACTAGAGGGCCGACTCCCCGCCGAGATCTCCGTGACCCGCCTGGGCGAGGCGTATCGGTCTTTGGAGTAAGGGCTTGGGTTCGCCGAAGCCTTGATTGCCGTGCGAGCTGTACTGTGAGTGCGTTCCATTCGGGACTGCGACGTTCTATGGTTCTAGAGTGGGCTGAAGTCGTGGGCGCGGATCGCTGATCCCGCACAAGAGTCTTTCTGGAAGGAGACAATGACGCGATGTCCAAAACGACGAGGCAGAGTCAACCAGCCAAAAAAGCGGTTGATCTCGGCGGCGGTTTCTTGAACAGTCTTACCAACCTGATCGAGAAACTCGGAGAACTTGCCGAGAAGGGCGAGGAACTGCAGGGACTCAAGGAGTTCGGCAAGGACGAGTTGAAAGGCGTCTATGGGTTCACGATCCGAACCGGTCTCAAAGGGTCGGATGGAGGCACGGGGCTGAAGGTGGAACCGTTCGGCAACGTTCGGCCGGACGAGAAGACCGGGCGGGCCACGGTCCA
>JBAUOX010000416.1:0-5400 GCA_049579985.1 Isosphaeraceae bacterium
CCTCAGAGCCCTCGCTGGCGCGTCGGGTTAGTATGTGCAAGGATGCGAAACTTTCTTGCCGGGGTAATATGTCGGGATCGTGCGGATGGTCTTTTCCAATTCGGTATGAGGTGAAGGCCCGTGCCTCGCTCAGGCCGCGAAGCGGCGCGCGGTGTGTGTTCGTTGACACACGGAAACTGATCCGCTCGATCTGACGATCCTGCAAGCTGTGCGAAATAGCCGGATAAGGCGAGTTGGGGAAAGCTTGACGGTTCGCAGTTCGGCCGGGTTCGCCCCAGATGGAACGAACAGAAACGGCTTGGAATAGTGGCGAGTGGCAGGTGGCAAGAGAAGAGTGGTCAATGGCCAGCGAAGCGGGCGGAGGTGAGTGGGCCATGTTCCACTGCGAGAAGTCGGTGGAGCTCGCGTCATCCTCAATCGGAAAATGAAACGGCCCTGTTCCTGGGCTTTGCCCGGCTTGCCGGGAGGGGCCGAACGACTTAGGATGAGCAAGGAAAGCGTCGACTCATCGGCCCGATGGCCGAGGGCCGAGTCTCACAGGATCCTCGCCATGCTTCACAATCATCACCGCAATCTCTCCAGAGTCGGCCTCACGGCGTTTCTGCTTCTGATCGGGTCGGTCCGTGATCGTGGACCCAGCGCGCTGGGGGCCGACGAACCCCCGAAGCCGGCACAAAAAGACAGCCCCACGCGGGCCAAGCCCAAGGATGTGGTCTTGACCACGTCGATCCAGCCAGCGGAGGCCCGGCCGGGGGGCACGGTAACGCTGAAGGTCACGGCCAAGCTCAACCCCGGCTGGCACATCTACACTCAGGCGAAGAACCAAAAGGGTGAAGGCCCACGCAAGACCGTCTTCGACCTGTTCGACACGGCCGGACTGGAGGTCGCAGGCGACTGGAAAGCCGACAGGAAGCCAGAATCGCGGGCCGAGCCGGCTTTTAACGACCAAACCTTCGAGTACTTCGAGGATGAGGTCTCCTGGAGCATCCCGCTGAAGGTTCCTTCGGCCACGGCCCCAGGCAAGAAGGTGATTCGCTGCCAGGCGAGTTACCAGATCTGCAATGCGCAGAGTTGCAGCTTCCCGGGAAGATGGACGCTGCCCGACGCGACGCTCGCGGTTCTGGCGGCCGAGGAGGGCGGCGCGGGATCGCCCAAGCATGAAGTGAACAGGCCGCAATTGGCCCCCGCTCCCGCCGAGGGAGACAGCTCGGCCCGGATCCGTCCCAAGGGAGTGACGCTGACCCCGTCGGTCGAGCCCGCCGAGGCGCACCCCGGCGAGTCGGTCGTCTACAAAGTCACGGCCCGTCTCGAATCTGGCCTGCACATTTACGCCGTGGCCAAGGAGGACGACAGCCAGCCGGGCCCGATTCCCACAACTTTCGATTTCTTCGATCCCGGCGGACTCAAAGTCTCGGGAGAATGGAAGCCGGACCACGCGGCGGAAGCCAGGCCCGAGCCGGCATTCGATAACCAGATCATCGAGTTCTTCGAGAACGAAGTCACCTGGAGCACCACGCTCTCCATCCCCGCCGATGCCGCGCCTGGCAAGCGAACGCTGCGCTGCCAGGCTGGTTACCAGGTCTGCAACGATCGATCGTGCTTTCCCCCGGGGCGCTGGACTCTTGCCGACGTCGCGTTGACCGTTCTGCCGGCAACCGGCAAGGCCGCGGCCACCAAGGGAGAAGAGCCAGCTCCCGGCCCGACCGCTGTTTCATCAGCAGTTCCTGCCCAGACCTCTGGCCCGGCTCGGAAATCGGCATCCGGCAGCGATAGGTCCTCACAATCGGCCGGCGGGTCAGCCGCGCCGGTGAGCGAGATCGCGCAGCGGGCTCAGGAAGGCTTGATTCCGTTCCTGATCGCCTCGGCCCTGGGCGGGCTGTTCGCACTGCTGATGCCCTGCGTCTGGCCGATGATTCCGATCACCGTCAACTTCTTTGTCAAGCAGGGGCAGAACGGCGCTGGTGGCAAGGGCAAGGGTAAGACGACGGGGCTGGCAATGACTTATTGCCTGGCGATTATCGGCCTGTTCACAGCCGTTGGCGTCTTCTTCTCGTTCTTTTTCTCGGCCTCTTTCCTGCAAAACCTGGCCAATAACCCCTGGTTGAATCTCTGTGTCGCCGTGCTCTTCGTCGCATTCGGCCTGAGCCTTCTCGGGCTGTTCGAGATCCGTCTGCCCAGCTTCCTGCTCAACGCCTCGGCTCGGGGCGAAAGCCGCGGCGGGTTGATCGGTGTGATCTTCATGGCCCTGACGCTCACGATCACTTCGTTCACCTGCACGTTTCCCGTGGTCGGCGGCTTGCTGGTCATGGCGGCGGGTGGGAACTTTCTCTACCCGATCGTTGGCCTGGCCACGTTCGCCACGGTGCTGGCGTTGCCCTTCTTGCTGCTGGCTCTCAGTCCGAGCTTGCTGTCGAAGATGCCCCGCAGCGGCGACTGGATGAACGCGGTCAAGGTGGTCGGCGGCCTGGTCGAGATCGGCGCGGCGCTCAAGTTCCTCAATACCGCCGAGCTCGGCTACGTCACCCCTGAGAACGCCTGGTTCAATGCCCAGGTGGTCTTGACAGCCTGGGTTGTGCTGGCCGCCGTCTGCGGGTTCTACCTGCTTGGTTTCTACCGCACCGACCACGACCACGACGACGTCAAGGTTGGTCCCGGCCGAATGGTCTTCGGGGCTCTCTTCCTGGGGCTGGCGCTCTACATGGCCCCGGCGCTCTTTGGCCGTCCGCCACAGGGCCTGATCTGGGATCGCCTGATCGTCGGTATACTGCCACCGGATTCCTCGGAGTTCAGCGCGCCGGTCCAGCTCGCCGGTGGAACAAGCGGAGGCGGGGGCGGAAGCGAGGCCACCGGGCCTGTCGAGGTCAAGGCCACCTCGAACGATCCTGTTCGTGCGGAACGCGAGGAGAAGAAAGTCCACGGCGTTCTCTGGGGCATGAGCCTCGATCAGGCAAAGGAGCTGGCGGCCGCCCAGAAGAAGCCCATCCTGATCGACTTCACCGGAGTGAACTGCGCGAATTGCCGGCTCATGGAGAAGCGGGTTCTGCCACGGCCGGAGATCGTCAAGCTGCTGAGCGAGTTCGTCACCATCCAGCTCTACACCGATTTCGTGCCCATCGCCTCGATCACCGCGACGCAACGCAAGGAGCTGGCCGAGAAGAACCAGGAGCGACAGCTCGACCTGGCCCAGGAGGCGACGAACCCGTTCTACGTGGTTTTAACCCCGGAAGGCAAGCTGGTCTCGTCGCTGGGCGGCTACAACGAGCCGATGCATTTCCTCCTGTTTCTGAAAAAGTCTCTCGAGAAGGCCCGTGGAGCCACGATCGTGGCGCAGGCGCCGGCTGAGTCCTGAGCGGGCTCAAGAGCGATCCGCTTCGCAAGGGCCGGATAGGGGTAGGGCCGGATAGGGGGGCACCCACACTCTGCTCCGCCGCCAGCCGATGAGCCTGGATTCGGAGCGAAGCATTGACTCAAGGGGTCATGTCGAGCTTCAAAATATGGGTGGGCCCTTCCTCCTTCGTGCCGTCTCAGAGGGGGAGCGAACGCTATGTCCACGATTGCACCGACGCAACCGGCGTTTTCCTTGCCATTGCCGGCGCCCGAGGAAGTGTTCCGCATCACTGTTGACCGGTATGACCGGATGGTCGAGTCGGGGTTGCTCGGCGAGGACGACCCGATCGAGCTCCTCAACGGGGTCATGGTGTGGAAGATGCCCAAGAAGCCGAAGCATTCTACCGTATCGCGGAGATGCGAGCGCATGATCGAGCGTCTGATTCCCCCGGGGTGGCACGTGCGCAAGGAGGAGCCCGTGCGGATCCCGGACTACGATGAACCGGAGCCGGATATCGTCGTGGTGCGGGGGGACGATGACCTCTATGAGGACCGTCATCCCGGCCCGGGAGACGTTGCCCTCATCATCGAAGTCGCGGAGAGCAGCCTGCTCAGGGATCGGGGAGTGAAGCGCGAGATCTACGCCCGGGCAGGAATCCCCGCCTACTGGATCATCAACCTGGTCGATCGTCAGCTCGAAAGCCATTCCAGACCGACCGGGGGCGCGTATCCTCCCCCCACAGTCCTGGGAGTCGCTGACTCGGTGGAGCTCATCATCGAGGGCCATGTGGCCGGTCGAATTGCCGTCGCCGACCTGCTCCCGAAGCCATAAGCAGCCGGTCGTGCGCTCGTCATCGGCTGCCGCGATAAAGCCGATCAAGTCCGAGCCGCTGTCGGACGTGCTCCACCTGGAACGGATCGTTGACCGGGTACTGTGGCGGAGTTCCTTGAAGGACCGACACGACGTCCCGGGCGACCATGGTGGCCATGTTGCGCAGCCCTTCCTCGGTCTGGGCGGCGCTATGGGGGGTGAGCATGACATCGGGGCGGCCGATGAGCGGATGGTCGGAGGGAGGTGGTTCCTCCGCGAAGACGTCGGCCCCATAACCCCAGAGACGGCCTGCGGCCAACGCTTCGGCAACGGCGAGCTCGTCCACGACCGGACCGCGGCTGGTGTTGATCAAGATGGTGTGCGGGCTCGTCAATGCAAGGGAGGAGCGGTCGATCATCCCCCGCGTACCGGCATCGAGCGGAACGTGCAACGTGACGTAGTCTGACGATTCGAGCAGCACGCGCAAGCTCACGCGCCGAGCTCCCGCGCGAAGCTCGACCTCCTCGGGCGCGGGAACGATATCGTGATAGAGCACCTTCATCCCAAAGCCCAGATGGGCGATTTCTCCGACCCGGCGGCCGATGCGGCCGAAGCCGATGATTCCCAGGGTCTTGCCGGCGATCTCTCGACCCGTCCAACTCGTCCGCGCCGGGTAATTCCCCCGCGCCAGCTCGGACATCATCCGGGGGAAATGTTTGGAAAGGCCAATCATGAAGGCGAAGACGTGTTCGCTGACGCTTTGCGTGTTCGCCCCGGGTGTATAGACGACCTGGATTCCACGCTTCGTGGCCGCCTCGACGTCGATCTGGTCATACCCCACACCATGCCGGCCGATGACCTTCAGATCCTTGCCTTTGTCCATGAGTCGAGCGTCGATCACCTCTCCTGTCCGGATCACCAGCGCTTGGGCGCCCACGACCTCGCGCTGGAGGGTTGCCGGGTCGGTACCGCTGGCCATCCGGAGCTCTCCGGCCTCGCGAAGCAAGTCGATGCCAGACTCATGCATCTTGTGAACCAGCAAGATCAGCGGAGAACTCGGCATTTGGCGACTCGCTTCACGCTCAGAGGACCTGGATGAGGGGCCAGGCGCCAAAGGCCACCCCGTGTCGGCAGGATGCGTCGATGCCCTGACATCGATCCCGCCACTCAGATTATTATAGGAATGACCCGGGACGATCGCCCTCGGTTCGCCCCGGCAGGCTGGGAAATCTCGTTCACGAAACGAAATCACTGTGCTTGCC
>JBAUOX010000417.1:0-6989 GCA_049579985.1 Isosphaeraceae bacterium
CGAGCGGTTGTAGGTCTTCCGCGGCCTTTTGTGCCGCGGCGGAATCACGGCAGAGGCCAAAGTAGGCCGAGCCGCTTCCACTCATCAGCGACCCTTCCAGGGGAGGGTCCAGGTTTGCCAGGGCGTCTCGTACCCGCACCAGATCAGGGCGGAGCGCTTCGGCAACGGGTTGAAGCCGGTTGAACAGGCTTCGTCCCAGGGCGGCCGTATCCTCATGGGCCAGCGCGGCGCAGACCGGTCCGATCCGTCGAGGCGTCTCGGGCGGTCTCAGGTTGCGGTACACGTCGGCCGTGCTCAGGCCGATTGTTGGGGCGACCAGCACGAAGTGCAGGGGCTGCCGAAGAGTCACGGTCTCGACGTGCTCGCCCCGCCCCCGGCAGATCGCCGCCGGTGCGTGCAAGAAGAAAACGACGTCGCTGCCAATCTCTCCCGCAACCGCGTCCAGCCGGTTCGCGGGCATCCCCAGGTCCCAGATCCGGTCGAGAGCCGCCAGGGTCGCGGCCGCATCGCTCGAACCGCCAGCCAGACCCGCCTGCGCCGGAATCACCTTGGTGAGGCTGATCCGTGTGCCGCGAGCACAGCCTGTCGCTGCCTTGAGACGCTCGGCGGCCTTGACGACCAGATTGTTACTCCCGGTCGGCAGGCTCGCATCGTCGCACTCCAGAACGATCGCTCCCGAATCAAGCTCGGTGACGGTCAGGGTGTCGTACAGATTCACGGTGACCATCAACGACTCGATCTCGTGATAACCGTCCGGCCGACGCGCCAGGACCTCGAGAAACAGGTTTAGCTTCGCCGGCGCGAGGACTTCCACGCCGCCGGCGATCGAACGAACGATCATGGGACACGTCCCGATTCCCAGTTCCAAAGGCTGGTCGACCCTGCCGCTGCATCGGGTAGCCAGTCCCATTCCGCGGTCGTTCTATCCCGTTCGTCCGATCCCCGCAAGCCCGAAAAATCCCTAAAGTCGAAATCGACGCAGCACCGGCGACGCACCGGCTTTGAATTTTTTTCAAAGGCCGCAATTGGACGCTTCTCGGCCATTCCAACCGCTCGATCGATCGGGCGTCAGCCCTTGGCTTCGGCCTGCGCCATGCGGTAGGACGCGTCTCGCACCAGCTTCGGGGAGCATTGTGCAGCTTGATCTGTCGGCATCAGCACGACTACCACCCAGGCGATCAGGCTTCTTGAAGTCTTCGGGACAATGCGGTCAGGCTCTCGGCTTCGCGGGGCATGGCCTGGGCGCGAAAGCATCGGACGAGGCCTTCGACGGCGTCGTAAAACGGCGCGTTGGCCGGTCGATCCCGCGGTAGGCGGCCCGAGAAACTCGCTGGCAAGACCTTGCGCGCCAACTCGACGGCGTATCCAAAATGCCCGCGGGCGAGGATCGGATCCTTGAACTCTTCGAGAGCGATCCGGCCCAGCGCGACGTGCACCCAGAGGTTCGCGGGACAAGCCTGGAGCGTGTAGCGAAGGGCGTCGCGCGCCTCCTCGGGATCACCGGCCTTCCAGAGCTCCAGGCCCTCCTGGAAGTCCGGCTCCATCTCTGCGACGCAGCGCGGATGAACCAGCTCGAAGGCGTCCGGACTTCCCTCCACCGCGGTCAGTCCGATCGGCCCGGCACTCTTGCCAGGCCGCTCATGCGGATTTCCACCCGCAGCCTGGCCGGACCGCGGCCGCCCGCGACCTCGTTTCCCCATCAAAGCACCTCGCCCTCGATTCTGTCCCCGAGGATGCCCCGCGAATGACTTAAGGTAGGGTACAACCTAACGTCCGCACCACTTCCAACGTTTCTCGATCCACCTATCTCTTTGAGGTGGTTTGGGATTGACCGTCCTCGCCGGATCAAACCCCTGCTCGGTCAGGAACGTCCTCAGACTGCCAGAATCAACCTGAAGGCGTTCAGCTATGTCACGCACGTGGGGGCTTCGGACGTTCCATTCAGAGCGAACACCCTTAGCTTTCAAAAAATGGGAATCTCTTTTCTCGATCCGAACGTCTGCAAAATCGTGGGCGCACATAAAATTCAGGAGCCTGCTGGCAAGCCGAAGTCTCTCGCCAGCAAATGACCAGAGTGAAACATAATCTCCCGAGCCGGAAGGCATCCAAATCGTGCGATCTGAAGATTCATGCTCAACTACGCCCTTCGTCTTCTCCTCCGAAGACGCTGAAGGATGGATGTCTTCCTCAACTTGGCGTAATGCTTCGACCAGGTTGTCCAAATCCTCGCCTGCAACTGAGAATCGCACGATCGGAGAGTCGCTTCGTCCCACGACAATGAAACAGCGGTCCTTGTACTCGTCATCCCTCACCAGAGAAACCGGGGTTTCCTCGGGCTCGCTGATGTCTAGCAGCTTACTACCACTGCTTGAGGAGCAACCCGGCATTTCCTCTCTCTTAGTACCAGGAGGCAGAAGGAACTGAATTATCTTTGGGATGATATCTGGAGATGGGATCTCAAAGTAGAGCCAGAGTGACGGTCCTTCGATCTGTGCGAACGAACGCTCGGTTCCAGAGACATTCTCGTCTATCGAGACCTCCCAGGAACCCGAGGAGCCATTTGCCAAGAGTCCCAGGTTCTCGCCGGGAGTTTCGGAACTCGCCTGAAACGGCTTGGAACCTGCCATCAGGGATCCACTCCTCATTTAAATATATTTATAAATGAGCACATAGGAATGTATGTTAACGTTTGTGTTATAAGTGTATTTCCATTTAAATCAACCCTGAAGTATGTCGCGCCAGCATCCTCTTGGACATCCCAGTGATCTGGGTCTCCTGCGTGGGCCCGGTCTTTAATCCAAATCCTACCATTTGTATCAACGAATCCTTTTTTTTCCCTTCTTCGGGCCCTCTTGGACCGTAGCCTTCCTGATGATATCCTCACCCTTTCGGTTCTTATCCAACCTTGGAACGAAAGGAACTTGGCCGCCCGTAGGCAGTCCAGCCTTTTGGATCTGCCCGTCAAGCTTGTGAGGCGGCGTTTTCGCCACCGGCGGCTCCGAGCAGTTTGAGTGCTTCCAAAGATGCGTTCTCAACGATTTCTTTCTTCGATTCGCTCTCGCCGCCTCAGGCACTATCTGCCGGACCAGCCGTAGTGGTCAGACTCGCTCGTGCGGGTCTCACCCAAATGCCGTCCGTTGATGTTATTCTATCCGTACCCGCCCTAATCGGAAACAACGACACGACACAGGGCTAAAGTCTGTTTGACGTCTCTGGAGGCTTTCGTTGCGGTTTCTCTTCTCTCAGGATATTCGTAAGCGCTCGCCAGTTGGTGCGCCAGGACGGGGGGTCGGGTGGCCCATTTTACGGTGCGCAGCCGCTGCAACCTACCCAGACGCGCGCACCATCTGGCGAGCGCCAGGAAAAATTGCCCAAGTCGTCTCAGGGCCGGCCGCCACGATCGTCTAAGGAGTGGAGGTCGTGTCGTGCACAGCATGAAGCCAGCGAAGGAAGTCAAGAGAGGGACAGCCATGAACACGCGTGGGGCTCGGTGGGTTGGTGTCGCAGCCGTTGGGGCTGCTTTGCTCGGACTAGCCTGGACGGAGGCAGCGCGGGCGCAGGGGTTCATCGTTGATCGACGACCGGCCGTCCCGGTCGGGCGGTCGTACGAGATCCGTGAGGACAGCATCGATGCACGGGTTCGCGACCAGCTCGCCGAGGTCCAGGTCGCGCAGACCTTTCACAACCCGGGGTCGGTTCAGATCGAGTCGGAGTTTCTCTTCCCGCTGCCGGAAGACGGAGCCGTGCAGAACTTCGTGCTGCTCGTGGACGGACGCGAGCTGCCCGGCCGGCTGATGAGCAAGGACGAAGCCCGGCGGATCTACGAGGAGATCGTTCGCACCAAGCGCGACCCCGCGCTGCTCGAATACATGGGCCGCGGACTGTATCGCACCAGTGTTTTTCCGATCCCCCCGGGCGCAGATCGCAAGGTGACGATGCGGTACACCCAGCTTTGCCGGCGCGACCGCGACGTCATTGAGTTCTCGTATCCGCTGGGTACGCAGAAGTTCACCGCCAAGCCGGTCCAGCGGCTGACGGTCAACATCCTGCTCCAGAGCAAGAACGCCATCAAGTCCGTCTACTGCCCCAGCGACGACGCGCGGATCGACCGCGTGGGCGACCATGAGGCGCGGATCAGCATGGAGCGGCGCGATGTCGTGCCGAGCAACGACTTCCGGCTGGTTTACAGCCTGAGCGATGGAGCGCTCGGGGCCGCGGTGATCAGCTATCGGCCCAGTTCCGGCGACGACGGCTACTTCCTGCTGCTTGCCAGCCCCGAAGTGAAGGCCGCCGACGCTCGACCGCAGCCCAAGACGGTCATCTTCGTGCTCGACCGGTCGGGATCGATGGCCGGCAAGAAGATCGAACAGGCGCGGAAGGCCTTGAAATCGGTGCTCAACAACCTCCGCGATGACGACCTGTTCAACATCATCGTCTACGACGACCGCGTCGAGAGCTTCAAGCCGGAGCTCGAGCGCTACCGATCGCGCTCGCGCGAGGAGGCCGAGCGCTTTGTCGACAACATTCGCGAGGGAGGATCCACCAACATCGATTCGGCCCTCAAGACGGCACTGGGGATGGTCCGCGACGATTCGCGACCCAGTTACGTCCTCTTCCTGACCGACGGCCTGCCCACGTCCGGTGAAACCCAGGAGCTGAAGATCGCCGACAACTGCCGCCAGGCCAACTCGCGGCGGGCGCGGCTATTCTGCTTCGGCGTCGGATTCGACGTCAACGCCCGGCTGCTCGACCGGTTGAGCGGGGGCAACAGCGGGACCAGCGAGTACGTCAAGCCCGATGAGGACATCGAGGCCCACGTGGGGCGGTTCTACGCGAAGATGACAAGTCCGGTCCTGGCCGACCTCCGCGTCGAGCTGGCAGGCATCGACGTAAACCGGACCTATCCCGGCGACTTGCCCGACTTGTTTGAAGGGGGCCAGATCGTCTGGGTGGGGCGGTATCGCCAGTCGGGCAGGACGACGCTCAGGATCACCGGGAAGGTCGGCGGCGAGCGCCGGTCGTTCGAGTTTCCGGCCGAGCTGGAGGACAGCGACCGGGGCAGTGCCCATGAGTTCGTCGAGCGGATCTGGGCCACCCGGCGGGTCGGCTGCCTGATCGACCTGATCGACATGTCGGGCCAGAACAGGGAGCTGATCGACGAGCTGGTCAGCCTGAGCACCAGGTACGGCATTCTCACTCCTTATACCGCGTTTCTGGCCGATGAGCGCGTGCCCCTGCACGCGGCAATGCAGAACGCCCGCCAGGCCGGTGAAAACCTCGGTGCCCTGAGGTCCATCAGTGGCGGGTTCGGCGTGGCCCAGCGCGACCTGAAGCAATCCTACATGCGGGCCGAAAAGGACGGTCAGGTGGGGCAGGGCGGAACGGGTAATATGATGGGCAAGAGTGAACTGTTATTGCGCTCGTATGGCAACATGATGGCTGCGGCGCCGGCCCCGAATGTTCAAGCAAAGCTCCGCCAGGTCGGGTCGAAGACGTTTTACTTCAAGGAAAGCCGCTGGATCGATTCGACGGTCAAGCCGGACGAGGATGCGAAGGCCAAGCTGATCCGCCAGTTCAGCGACGACTTCTTCAACCTGGCCCGGTCGCAGTCGGCCGACTTGAACCAGTATCTGACGTTCACCGAGCCCGTCACGATCAAGCTGGCGGGTATCGTCTATCGCATCGATCCGGTCGAGGGCACGCCTTGATCGGGCGGATGAGCATGAGCACCGGGCGCGGGGCCGAGCCGGCGGTCGGCCTCGCTCTGCACGCGCCCGCAATCACTCATTTCTTCAGCAATGTCGAGGCTTTAGCCCGCAGAACCCACGCCACTTTCAGTGGCAGTGGAGGAGCGCCGTCCGGGGGCTTTAGCCCGTCCTCCAAAGGATGTTAAAAAATCGAAACGTTTGTAGGCAACTCGGTTGGTCCGTGGTACAATCGGGCCATGCGGCCAAGGGCACTCCCTCGGGGAGCAACGGTGATCGGCCGCCCGGACTTGCCGTGAGGCACTCCGCATAAGCCCCGGGAAACCGATGGGCACGAGTCGAGGGGGAAACCCCCTGACGGGGCGCACGTAACGGCGCCTAAGGAGTCGGACCAACCTGGCCCAGGCTCAAATGCCTCGGGGCTTTAGCCCCCGTGGATCGTTACGATGTGGACCGAGACGATCTCTGGCCGGATGAGCTTCTCGCCGGCCTGGAAACCCGGGCGCAGCCGGCCGGCGATGGTCTTGTTGCGCTCGGGGTCGTCGGTGGGGATGGTCGACACCGAGCGCTGGCGGCGGGGGTCGAAGTCTTCGTCCTCGTGCTGGAACGGTTCGACTCCCAGGCGATAAAGAGGTCAGGAACGACCAAGCCTTCGACCTCCTTCACGCCGCCAGCATTCAAATCCGCCTCGATAGTTCTTAGCCGTAGTCGAGCGTTTTCCGGGTCTCCAGGTAACAGCCGCAAGAAAACTCACGCCTCGCCGCTCGCCACCCCGCCGAGCTCCCTCCCGGTGCGCCCACAGCCGTCCGCCCTGGCCGGGCGCTGGCCGCCTGGTAGAATTCGACCAGGCGTATTCTTCAGAGCTGAACCCCGGTGTGCGCGGTTGCGCCGGGCCAAGGGTGGTGTTAGAATGGACGTGGACGAAGCCTGCATCTCGATCTCATTGATTTCCATAACGATCCCGTCGGATCGAAGCGAGGGATGATGGACGGACAAGGAGGTTCCATCACTCACTGGCTGGGCGACCTCAGAGGCGGCGACCTGGCGGCGGCCCAGCCACTCTGGGAACGCTATTTCGGCAGGCTGGTCGTCCTGGCCCGGGGGAAGCTGGAGCGGCAACGCCATGCTCGGGCAGAGGCCGACGAGGAGGACGCCGCCTTGAGCGCGTTCAACAGCTTTTGCGTTGGAGTCGCCCAGGGAAGGTTTCCCCAGCTTGCCGATCGCGAGGATCTCTGGCGAATTCTCATGACCATTACGGTGCGCAAGGCCTACGCCCAGGTTCAG
>JBAUOX010000418.1:0-2203 GCA_049579985.1 Isosphaeraceae bacterium
GGTCTTCCTCCTCGAGGAAAAGCTTCAGGAATAGCTTGTCGAGCCGGCCGTAAACGTTCCAGTCGATGTGCCGGAGGTCGTCGCCGACCGTGTAGTTGCGATGCTCGGCAAACTCGACCGACGAGCCCTTCCGCCGGCTCTTGCGTTCGCCCTTCATCCGGCCGACGAAAATCTTCCGGCTGACCAACTCGAGCTGCTCGAGCTTGTGCAGAAAGTCGGGATCGAGCAGAGGGGCCGAAACCGCCCCGCCGCTGGGCGCGGATCTCTGTGACGCGGGCACCCGGGAAGCGGTTGCCGAGGGTGAGGGAACAGAAGCGGAAGCGGATTCGGATGCGGTCATCGGTTGACCTCGTTGCGCGATACGGTTCGAGCCGAGCCATCGCCCGGCCCGGGGCTCGACTCATCCCAGGTGGTCGGAGAGCCAGAACAGGCAGAGCATGAGGCAGACGGCGAATCCCAGGCCGACGAGCCAGGGAATGAGTGCCGCCAGAAAAATGGTCCAGCGCAGCTTCAGGCTCACCGGCGGGCAGCGGTGGAGGAAGCCCAGCGTCGTGAGCCAGCTCTCCAGGATCACGAGCGCGCCGGCGCAGGCCGAGATCAGCGCGAGGATCGGTTCATTATGCCAGGCCAGCAGTGCGAAGCCCAAAAGCCCGGCGCACAGCGCGATCAGGCAGAACAGGTCGCCCCCGGAGAATACCAAGGGGCCGGTCCTGGGAGGGTCCCAGTCCACGGGGGGCACGGGAGGCGGATCATAGATGTCGTGCATGAGAGTGGTCCGCGTGATCGAAGTTAGCCATAGAAAGGCCGGAAAGCGATTCACAAGCCTGAAGCGCCAGCGAAGGTCATTCTGGAACTTGAAAAGCCCTTCGCTGGCGCTTCAGGCTTGTCGGGAACCGCCAGCCCAGGGATGAACGAGCACTAGGCCACAGCCGCGGCCCGTGCCTCGGCCTTCTCGGGCACGGACTCGAGTACCTTGAGCAGGACCTCGTCGGGATCGATTCCCTCGGCCTGCGCCTCGAAGTTGAGCAAGACCCGATGGCGCAGACCGGGCAGGTAGACCCGCCGGAGGTCTTCAAAGGAAACATTATACCGGCCGTCGAGCAGGGCCCGCACCTTGGCCGCCAGCACCAGGGTCTGGACCCCGCGCGGGCTCGATCCCCAGCGGATGTACTGGTTGGTCACGTCGGCGGCGTACGGTCCTTGCGGGTGGGTGGCCAGGGCCAGCCGGATCGCGTAGTCCTGCACATGGGGCGCGATGATCACCTCGCGCACGAGATTCTGGAAGCCGATGAGCGTCTCGCCGTCCATGGACTTCTCGGCCCTGGGGTGGTCTCCCCTGGTCGTGCGGTCGAGGATCGTGACCAGCTCGTCCCGCGTCGAATAGCCCACGATCAACTTGAACAGGAAACGGTCGAGCTGGGCCTCGGGCAGCGGATAGGTTCCTTCTTGCTCGATAGGGTTCTGCGTGGCCATCACGAAGAATGGCTCCTTGAGGCGGCGAATGTGTCCTCCCACCGTGACCGAGTGCTCCTGCATCGCTTCGAGCAGGGCTGACTGGGTCTTGGGAGTGGCCCGGTTGATCTCGTCGGCCAGGACAATCTGGCTGAAGATCGGCCCGGGCTGGAACTCGAATACCCGGCGGCCGTCCGGGGCCTCCATCACGATGTTCGTGCCGATGATGTCGGCCGGCATCAGGTCGGGGGTGAACTGGATCCGGTTGAAGTCGAGACTCAGCGCGTCGGCAAGGGTGCGGACCAGGAGCGTCTTGCCCAGGCCCGGTACGCCCTCGAGCAGCGCGTGACCGCCGATGAACAGGCAGGTGAGGACGCCGTGGACAATCTCGTCGTGGCCGACGATGACCTTGGAAATCTCGGACTTCACCTGGTTGTACCGCGTCCGGAACTCAAGGGCGCGGGCTTCCATCGACTCTGAGGACGCTAGGGACATCGACGGCGATCCTTTCGTGACTGTGGGTGATGTTCTCGAGCTTGATGGTTTCCCGCGGTCTGAGCCGGAATTCCGACCACCTCAGGCCGATGCGCTGTCTTGCCCAGGCTCACGGCCCGGCCCGCGGATCGCGCTTGTCCTTTTCTTTTTCGCGGTCTTCCCAGACCCGCTGCTTGGCTTTGAGCAGGCGGTTGGTGTAGCTGGCGTCCTGCGGCCGCGGCGCGTCGGGGGCGAGGCCGGCGCCGGGGCCCGTAGG
>JBAUOX010000419.1:0-2194 GCA_049579985.1 Isosphaeraceae bacterium
TCGACCAGCCTGCGCGCGATCTGCTTGGCGTCGATCCCCTCGGCCTGGGCGGCGAAGGTCGTGATGATCCGGTGCGTGAGGACTGGAGCGGCGACCTCGTGCACGTCCTCGAGCCGGACCATATAGCTGCCCAGCAGCGCCGCCCGCGCTTTGGCGCCCAGAATCAGGTACTGCACGGCGCGCGGCCCGGCGCCCCACGAAACCAGCGGCTTCAGCCACGCGGGGGCAGTCGGGTTGGTGGGGCGCGTCTTCCGCACCAACCGCGCCGCGTAGGCGTAGATATGGTCGGGCACGGGAACCCGGCGAACGAGGCTCTGGTGCGAAATCACGTCGCCCGGCGTCATCAGGTGATCGAGCCGGGGCAGGGCCTCGCCGGTGGTCGTCCGGGCAATCTGGATCTCCTCGGCCTCCGAAGGATAATCGAGCTCGATCAAGAACATGAACCGATCGAGCTGGGCCTCGGGCAGGGGATACGTGCCCTCCTGCTCGATGGGGTTCTGCGTGGCCAGCACCAGGAACGGTTCGTCAAGGGGAAAGGCCTTGCCGACCACGGTCACGTTGTGTTCCTGCATCGCCTCGAGCATCGCCGCCTGGGTTTTCGGTGGCGCCCGGTTGATCTCGTCGGCCAGTACGATGTTCGCGAAGACCGGCCCGTGCACGAACTCGAACTCCCGCTTGCCGCCGGCCATGTCTTGAAGGATATCCGTGCCCGTGATGTCCATCGGCATCAGGTCGGGTGTGAACTGGATCCGGCTAAACTTCAGCGACATGGTCTCGGCCAGCTTGCTGACCAGCAGTGTCTTGGCCAGCCCGGGTACGCCCATGAGCAAGGCATGACCCCGCCCGAACAGGCAAATCGCCAGCCGTTCCACCACCTCGTGCTGGCCTACGATGACCCGGGAGATCTCCCTTCGCAGCCGTGCATAGACTTCGCGCAAGCGGTCGATGGCCTGAACGTCATTTTCGCTCAGTCGATCTTGCGGTTTCGCGGTCACTGACTGCGCCATGAAGTCGCCTCTGGGGTGTAAATCTGGAGAAGCTCCGCCAAGATTGCGGACCTTGTTCGTCGCGTTGTCCCCGAATTCGGAAGATTCAGAGTACGTGATTGTTACGTTGTTCTACCCTCTGCCATCGACAAAAGTCAAAGGAACTTCCCCCCCCCGATGTGGCGATCCCGAGAGGGAGTCCGAATGAAATCGAACTTACAGGGCCGGAGAGACGATCGCAAGGGAGGATTTGCACCGTCTCCGAACGCCGCGAAACTGCCTGCCGGAGTGGCCGTCCGCTGGTCGTATCCCCGCAAGGAATTTGTCAACTGTAAGACCGACAAAACCGATGCAATTGTCATAGGTCGCAGAATCGGACGTTCCTTCGGAGAACGAGGGTCGTTTATGCGTGGTGTTGCGTTCCTGTTGAACCTCACCGCCGCGGTGACCAGCTTGCCGGGCTGCCTTGTGATCTCGGAAACGCGACGGGACCAGGACAAGATCCGCACCACGCTGAACACGCTGTTATGAGGACCAGATCATCGATAACCTGATCCGAGCGGCCAACGGCCTCCCCTTCGTTCAGATCGATTACACCAAGGGCCTGTGAATTGTACTGAAGCCGGGGGCTTCCCGGCCGAAAATTGGTGGAGCGGTTACATTGCCCTCATGAAAATCGATCCTCATCCCTTCCCGGAGCCTTCCATCCATGGACAAGATCGTGTTCTATCGCCGGTTTTCCAGCCCGCTCGGTAAGTTGTTGCTGACCTCCGACGGACAATCCCTCACAGGTTTGTTCATGACCAAGCTTGCGGACGGCTCGGCGCCCGAGATCACCAGCAACTGGAGGCAGGACGATGCACCCTTCCGCGCGGCCTGCACGCAGCTAACCGCCTACTTCGAGGGCGAAACCGAGAGCTTCGATCTCGATATGACGCTCACGGGCACCCCGTTTCAAAAACGGGTCCGGCAGGAATTGTGCAACATTCCCTACGGCTGTGCCATCTCTTACGCCGAGCTTGCCCGGCGGATCGGCCAGCCGGGATCGAGCCGGGCCGTCGGCGGAGCGAACGGCCGGAACCCGATCTCGATCATCGTGCCCTGCCATCGCGTGATCGGCGCCGATGGCGGACTGGGAGGCTATGGCGGCGGACTCGACCGCAAGCGCTGGCTGCTCGAGCACGAGGCCGAGGTTCTGGCGCGGCATC
>JBAUOX010000420.1:0-1712 GCA_049579985.1 Isosphaeraceae bacterium
AACCAAGACAGACCCGAGAAGGCTCGCACGTCGAACAAGGATCAATCTTTGAAGCGAGCCGCCTACGATGACATCTACGCGAGTTCCCAGGGGCGAATGTACGCGCCCCCGTCTCCCCAGTACCAGGCCCCCCCATCCTACGGCCCACCTTCCCAAGCGGCACCACCACAAATGGCGCCCCCCCAGCAGCAGGCCCCGAACTATCAGATACTCACTTTGCCCCAGGCCGCCCCGCCCCAGGCCGCCCCGCTTCAGGCCTTTCCGGTGACCGTCAATGTCCCTCAGCAGGCTCTGATACTTCAACAAGCACCCCAGCAAGCAGCTCCGCTAAATCTCCTCTCGGTGGCGGCAGCGCCGACTCAGCCTGTGGCGATGGCCGCGCCGACCCAAGCGGCGCCGACCCAGGCGTATGTCATGGCCGCGCCGACCCAGGTTGCCGCGGCACCGACCCAGATGGTCATGGCGGCACCGACCCAGATGGTCGCGGCCGCACCTGGCGCGGGGGTGGGGATTTCTTTGCCGGGGCTGAACCTGGCGGGTGCGAATTTGTCGCTTCGGCCGCCCGGTGTGGCCGGTCGGTTCATCGGCCGGATCGGCAAGAAGCTCCGCACCATGTCTTACCCGCGAGTGGCGATCGATATCGAGGCCGCGGAAGCGGCGGCCGAAGCGGGTGAGATCGAGTACGTGGTGGCGAAACAACCGCCCAAGCGAGTCGTGATCAGCGAGCGGCCGAAAAAGCATGTCCATGAGTATGAGGAAGAAGAGGAGGCGGCTCCGCCCCGCCGTCGTCCGCCCGCGCAGTATTATGAATACGGGCCACAGCCATCCCCCCAGAACAGCTATCCCCCGTTGCCGAGCGTCCAGCGGCCCTGATCGAGTAGACTGGTGTGTCTCCTCCGTGAAACAAACTCCCACGACAGCCCTTCCTACCGGACTGGGGGCTGTCGTGGGGGTTCATTGGTTGACACGGGGTCCAGCAGTCCGCAGGCGACTTGGGAGGCCCAGGAATTGCCTGGAATCTTCCACATGCCGGTCGGCCGGAATCCGGGCCCCGACCCTGATATCCAGTCCCAGGTGGCGCGCAAGAGAGGATCGCACCTGGTCAAACCGGGCAATCTCTCTGTCTGACGACTGTAAGATGAATTCCTTCGGGGCATAGTCTGACGAGTCTATCTCTCGAGAAATCCCGGAAAAGCTGCCCTAAGCCATTTGTCACTTGGGGGTTACGCCTGAGGAAGATGTTCACAGCAGTGGTCTCCAGACCCCGCCGGACCGGGGGACCGAAGGTCTCAAGACCGCAGCTATTGGCCCTCGTGGGAGACATGCGGTCGGCAACGACGGCGGGGTGTCGGAGATCCGCGCCGAACAAGTCGACCCGCGCCGAATGCAGATCTATTGTTCGAGATAAGCCTCGTGCTCCAGACCCTTGATGTAGGCGAGCACTTCATCGAGGGTCTCGACGACCATTCCGGGGACGCGGCCGGCGTCGTCCAGCTCCCGCAGCAGCTTGAGGTCTTCGAGGTATTCCGAGGCCTCGAGCTCGCGCCGGAGCCGCGCGCTGAGTCCTCGTTCACGGGAGATCAGGAGATCCATGTGATGTGCAATCAGCCAGAGCGTCCTTTCGGTGACGGCGCCGCGCACGGCCTCGGCTCCGGCGCCGGCATGATCTTGAGAGCCCAGCGCCTTGCCCACGTCGTGCAGCAGGGCCGCGA
>JBAUOX010000421.1:0-3794 GCA_049579985.1 Isosphaeraceae bacterium
TTATTGGGTATGTAATCACCGATTTAAGATGAACACCTAACATGAGAAGTCCGTGATCCCTAATCAGCCTCAGATGCCCAGCTTATCGAGAGCAAAGCTCGTGCCGCTGAGGGGACTGAACAGTTACGAAAATGAGTGCGAAAAAGGCAAATTGCGCCTCCGCGAAAATCGGCGCTGATGACACGATGAGAGGTCAGGTCGTCAGCATCCACAAGGCCGTCTCGATCGAAGGCCGGTCGAGGTCGGGCAGGAGCGAGGCAAGACGCGAGGTTTCGAGTGAGACGTCGGCCGGGCGGGGCTCGGCAAGATCGGCATCCTGCCGCCGGTTGGCGCGTACCAAGTCGGGATCGAGTCCCAGTGCCCGGGCTGCCCGCTGCATCAGCTCGTATCGGCTGACCCGCTCACGCCCTGCAACATGCACCATGCCGCCGGCATGGTTCTCCGCCAGGCGGATCAAGGTCCGCGCCGCGGTTGCGTAGTCGAGCGGGGTCCGGAATTCATCTTCGAAGAAGACCTGAGGTTCTCCCGCTCTGAGGCTTGCCAGGGCGCGGTCGAAGAACGAGGCTCGCCCGGCGCGTGACGGGCCATAAAGCAAGGAGATGCGAGCCACCAGCCCCCCGGGAACCTGGAGAACCAGCGGCTCGGCCGCTGCCTTGGTCCGGCCGTAGGCGAGCACCGGGCCCGTCTCGTCGTCTTCGCGATACCAGCCACGCGCGCCGTCGAAGACCAGGTCGGTCGAGGTGAAGATCAGCCGGCGACCGCGATCGCCGCACCATGCGGCGAGCCGCCGGGTTCCCTCGACGTTGACGGCCCACCCGCGCTCGGGGATCGTTCGAACCTGGTCGGCCGCACTGATCGCCGCGGCGTGGATCACCAGGTCGGGGTCGGCCTCCTCGAGAGCCGAGATCAGGGCAGACCCGTCGGTCAGGTCCACAGCTCGGATTCCCAATCCCGAGCGACTGCCCGTTGTACCCCGGCTCCATAGGATGAGCTCGGACTTTCCGGCGCGAAGCAGTTCATGAGCAAGGTGGGAACCAAGCTGTCCACTCGCTCCCGTTACGAGAATCCGCATGATCGCCAGCGTCCTCACCGCAATGGCCGGGTCCTGAAAAACTTTCGCAAGCCGCGCTCTCACCCTGCCGATCATAGGCCGACAGAGCCTCTGGGGGAACAACTGATAGCGCACATTTCCTTTCATGCGTGGGCAACGTGGGAGCGGCTGCGATGGATATTCGCAACGTGCCTTTGAACGACCTCGTTCTCGATCCGAACCTCAACTTGAGAGACCGGCTCGACGACTTCACGGTCGAACGATATGCAGACTCCTGGGAGCGGCTGCCGCCGATCACAGTCTATGAAGTCGATGGCAAGTGGCTGGTCGCTGACGGCTTTCATCGTCATGCGGCCGCCGTGATGCTAGGTAAACGGTCAATTCCGGCTGAGATCGTGGTCGGCAGCTTCACCGACGCACTCGATTTTGTCGCCAGCGTCAACCTTTTTCACGGTCTGCCCTTGAGCCGCTCGGAACGAAGGCGGGCCGTCGAGCTGAAGCTCAAGCTCCATCACGACTGGTCCGACCGGCGGATGTCCGAAGAGTTGGCCGTCAGCCGCGAGCTCGTGGCCAAGATTCGCCGCCAGTTGATCGAGGGGAGCCAGATTCCCAACAACCCGGGCCGCATCGGCTCCGACGGCAAGCTCTACACGTCGGCGGGCATCCCGCGCGAACAACCTGAGCGGCCCAAGGGCGAGCCGGAAGACGAGGACGACAGCGCCGAGCGCGGCCGCCGCGGCATGGGCGCGGTGGCGGATCCTCCAAGGCAGGAGACAGCGGCTGCCAAGGCCAAAGGCAAGGGCGGCCCGGCCGACGAGATCCACCAGCAAGGTGGACCTGATTCGAGAACAGTCGTTACCGAGGGCCCCGTCCCTGTCTCGGCACCCACGATCGACGAGCTGATCGAGCTGATGTCCCGTCAGATCATGCAAGTGATCACCTGGACCCAGGCGGATGGGTTCGTGGATAGCTATCGCTCGGCCAGTCCCAACGCTCGCGGCCTCTTCCACGCCGCGGTGATCAAGCTGGCCGCCCGGGCCGATCAATTGCGGCGCAGTTGAACCGGCCGAAGCGGCCCCCAACAAGAGAGCTGGTCAAACCAGCTCGCACAGGACGCGGTCGGCGAGGAACCTTCCTTCCCGGCTGAACCTCAGCCGCTGACCGTCGTCCTCGAGCAGTCCCTGGTCGACGAATCGCGCGAGCGCCGGGCCGAGCAGCCCATCCAGGCTGTATCCGGTGCGGAGCTCAAAATCGTTGCGATCAATTCCGAGCACCGTGCGGCGCAGCATCAGCATGGCCGTTTCCCGCGCCCTCGCCTCGGCGTCGAGCCGCTCGGTCGGCCCCGTTGCCGGTTCACCCGCCTCGATCCTCCGGAGGTAAGCCGCCAGGTCGCGAGTGTTCACCGAGCGGACGCCCTCGACATAACTCGCAGCACCCAGACCGACCCCGAAGTAGGCGTCGTTCGCCCAGTACACGAGGTTGTGCCGCGATTCGTGTCCGGGTCGGGCGTAGTTGGAGATCTCGTACATCGACAGCCCGGACAACGCGAGCCGGTCGATCACGGTTTCGTACATCGCGCGCTCGGTCTCCTCGTCCACCGGCACGACCTGGCCGGCCTGCCATTGTTTCCAGAGATTGGTTCCCTTCTCATAAACCAGGCCGTAACACGAGAGGTGTGACGGCCCCAGCGCAAGGGCCGCCGCGACATCCGCCTCGCAATCCGCCAGGGTCGAGCCCGGAATGCCGAAAATGAGATCGAGCGACCAGCGGGGAAATCGCCCCCGGACCAGTTCCACCGCGCGCTCGACCTCCTCCGGAGCATGGTTGCGTTCCAGAGCGGCGAGCAGGGCCGGCCGGAACGACTGTGCTCCCAGGCTCACCCGGTTCACGCCCGCTTGCACCAGAAGTTCCACCTTCGCAACGTCCAGGGTGCCCGGATTGGCCTCGACCGTCCACTCACCGCCCTTCGTCAGCGGAAACCAATGGGCAATCTTCGCCATCAGCCGTTCGAGCTGGTCTGGACCCAGACGGGTCGGCGTTCCACCCCCCACGAAGATCGTGTCCACGACCGCGGGCTGCCCCAGAGTCATGCCCATCTCCCGTTCGAGTGCGGACAGGTAGCGGTCAGCCAGGTGGTCGAAACCGGCCAGTGACGCGAAGTCGCAATATCCACACTTGTGTGCGCAGAAGGGAACATGAATGTAGGCTGCGCGCGGCCAGAGCCAGGAAGGAAGATCGGTGCGCAAGGCAATTAGCAGTTGATGCCATCCGGTCGCGATGTCAAGAAACGGCTTCAGCAGCCAACGGGCAGTCAAGCAGATTGAGGATCTTGTGTTGGCCGACCGGGAAGACTCGGTATCAGCCGGTGACCATCTCAAAAATCGCGGTCGTAGCCACCACGTCTGTAGCCACCCCCGCCGCCACCACCACCACCCTGGGTTCGAGGCTTGGCTTCGTTCACGGTGAGTCGACGTCCATCATGATCGCGGCCATCCAGTGTCTCGATCGCTGCATGCGCCTGGTCGTCGTTGGGCATCTCGACGAAGCCGAATCCTCGACTACGACCGGTGTCACGGTCGATCAGGACCTCTGCCGAGCTCACGGAACCGAATTGTGCGAACAACTCCTCGAGTTGCTCAGAAGTGACGGTGTACTTGAGGTTCCCGACGTAAAGCCGCTTCGCCATCGCAATCGCCCGCTACAGGCTCTCCTCCGGCAGTCGATCGTTGCCACGAATCGCCAA
>JBAUOX010000422.1:0-3074 GCA_049579985.1 Isosphaeraceae bacterium
GCCCCGGCGATGACCCCTGCAAGCCCGGCGATGACCCCTGCCGCCGTACAGGCAGCCCCGGCGACCACAAGTGTGATTCAGTCCGGGGACCCAGCCCGCGGTGGAGCCGGCGACGTGGCCATCACTCCCGACGTCAAGCAGCACGCCGTCTGGCTGCTGCACGAAGCCAGGGAACAGATGGCCCAGGGCGATTTTGACGCGGCCGAAAAGAAGATCGCCGAGGCCGAGGCCATCGACGTCAAGTGGGGCCTGTTCGACGACACACCGACCAAGGTCCGCACCGACCTGAACAAGGAGCGGCCCAAGAATCTCGCCAGCATGAGCAAGCCGGCTCAGTCCTTGCCCCATAATCGCGAGAACGCCCACGCA
This sequence comes from Isosphaeraceae bacterium, assembly GCA_049579985.1. Lineage (GTDB taxonomy): Bacteria > Planctomycetota > Planctomycetia > Isosphaerales > Isosphaeraceae > Aquisphaera. The sequence goes on from JBAUOX010000422.1 coordinate 370, forward strand.
CTACTCCGTGAGGCGCGCGCCGCCCTGGCAAATCACCAAATCGATCAGGCGGAGGCCATCGCGCAGGAGGTCAAGAGCTGGAACCTGAGATACAGCCTCTTCAGCGAGAACCCGGACAAGGTCGCCGCCGCGGCGCGAGCCCTCCGCAAGCGAGATAAGATCCGCAACACCCCCACCAGGGAACGACCCAGCCAAGGCGTCTATGATGTGCTGGTCCAGGAATCCCGCCAGCTCGTGAAGCTGGGCAAGCTCAACGAGGCTGAGGCCAAGGCGCTGCGGGCCCAAGGGATGAACGTTGTGCCGGCCCTCACGGCCGACCGCGCCGAATCAGTGCTGCACGACATCGCCATGGCCCGGGTTCGCTCGGGGTCCGGCTCGCCTGCCGCTACCCCGGCCGCCGAACCACCGAGCCTGGTGGCCGAACATGAGGCCAACGACCTGCTGGACAAGGGCGACCAGGCCAAGGCGGCTGCGAAGTTTGTCGAGTCCGAGAAGCTTCGCGACAAGGAATCAGGCCGGGCGGCCATTGGCCAGACCCTTGCGACCGCGGCTCCGGCAGTTGACGCGTCGATCCAGAAGAGTTCCGACGCCGAGCCGGCCACGGAGCCGCTGCTTGCGGCACCCGGCGCGGCTGGTTCGCCGGCCCCTGATAAGCCTGCCGCTCCTGCCCTCGACAGCCAGCCCAAGCCTGAACCGCTTGGCCAGGGCGATGCGCTTGCGACACCCGGCGCGGCTGGTTCGCCGGCCCCCGACAAGCCTGCCGCGACCGCGGTTGGACCGACCGCAACCGATGGAGCAGGCCCGGCGATGACCGGTGCTGCCGTGCAGGCAGCCCCGGCGACCACAAGGGTTATTCAGTCTGGTGACCCAGCCCGCGGTGAGGCCTGCGACGTGGCCGTCACTCGCGACGTCAAGCAGCACGCCGTCTGGCTGCTGCACGAAGCCAGGGAACAGATGGCCCAGGGCAATTTTGACGCGGCCGAAAAGAAGATCGCCGAGGCCGAGGCCATCGACGTCAAATGGGGCCTGTTCGACGACACACCGGCCAAGGTCCGCACCGGCCTGAACAAGCAGCGGCCCAAGAACTTCGCCAGCACGAGCAAGCCGGCTCAGTCGTTGCCCCATAATCGCGAGACTGCCCACGTCCTGCTCCGTGAGGCGCGTGCCGCCCTGGCAAATCACCAGATCGATCAGGCGGAGGCCATCGCGCAGGAGGTCAAGAGCTGGAACCTGAGCTACAGCTTCTTCGGCGATAACCCGGACAAGGTCGCCGCCGCGGCGCGAGCTCTCCGCAAGCGAGATAAGATCCGCAATCCCCCCCCCGTGGCCGAACATGAGGCCAACGACCTGCTGGACAAGGGCGCCCAGGCCAAGGCTGCTGCGAAGGTTGCCGAGTCCGAGAAGCTTCGCGACAAGGAATCGGGCCGGGCGGCCATTGGCCAGGCCCCGGCGACCGCGGCTCCGGCAGTTGACGCGTCGATCCAGAGGAGTTCCGGCGCCCTGCCGGCCCCGGAGTCGCTGCCTGCGGCACCCGGCGCGAATGGATCGCCGACCCCCGACAAGCCTGCCGCTCCTGCTCTCGACAGCCAGCCCAAGCCTGAACCGCCTGGCCAGGGCGATGCGCCCGTCGCGCTGGCACCCGCCGATCAACCCAAGAACCCACCGGGCCAGCCCGATCAGACCGAGCCAGCCAAGGCCGACGCACCTGTCGCGCCGGCGCCGGCCGACCAGCCCAACGACCAACCTCCCGCACCCCCCGAGACCACACAATCGCCCGCCGGCAAGGGGCAGCAGATGCTCGCCTCGGCCAGGGCACTTTATACAAGCGGTAACTATCCTGCTGCCAGGCAGATGGCCGAGGACGCCAAGGCCGGTCAGCTCGGCGTCGATGGCCAGGCCGACGAGTTGCTCGCGCAGATCGGACTGGCCGAACAGGGCGGAGCTCTCAGTCTCTACGAGTCGGCGCTCGCGGCCATGCGGAGCGGCGAGAATGCCCGGGCCCGCGCTCTCCTGACCGAGGTTGCCGCAGCCGGCGCCTCACTCGACGAGAACCTGCTGACCAAGGTGCAGGAATTGCTCAAGAAACTGTCGGCCGACGACAAGGCCGGCTCACCCAAGGGCAAGGCGGTCGTGGGCGAGAAGAGCTCGGTGATCCCTGACGCCGAAGCACTTGCCGCCCAGAAGCTCAATGCCGAGGTCGGCACCAAGATCGCCGAGGCCCGACGGCTGCAGGAAACCGACCCTGACAAGGCCATTGCCATCTATGAGCAGACCATGAAGGCCGTCAAGTCATCCGGCCTGTCGCCCAACCTGATGCGGCCCATGCTCCGCCGGCTCGAAGTCGCACTCGAGCTGGCCAAGAAGGACAAAACCGCCTTCGAGGTCAAGATGCGGAACAAGCAAGAGCGTGCCGAGATCGAGCTCAAGCGGCTGCGAATCCTCGAGGCCGACAAGGCCAAGAAGGCGCGCTTGAAGGAGTTCATGGACAAAGCCCAGGGGGCCTATGCTGAGGGCAATTACGCCGAATGCGAGGCCTACGCCAAGAGAGCCGCCGAGGTTGACCCCAACGAGGTGGCCGCAACCATGCTTGTCTTCAAGGCCAAGACGGAACGCCACTACAAGCAAGACCTGGAAATCCGCGCGGCCAAGGACGAGGGAGCGCTGACAGCCTTCCAGGAGGTTGACCTGGCGGGCGTTGCCGATCC
>JBAUOX010000423.1:0-2519 GCA_049579985.1 Isosphaeraceae bacterium
TTCCGGGTCCTTGGCCAGCACCTGGGAAACCGGCGGCATCGACTTCAGCAACGCGTTGCCGATCGAAGACGAACCGGATGACGATGAGTCGCTCGTTCCCGCGGTGCCGGGGGGACCGTAACGGTTGTCGGTCGGTGCGCCGAGGGTGACCGGCCCCTGGGTCGGCGTTCCCAACATCAGGCCCCCTGGATTGGAGGAATCACCCCGCCCGTCCTGCACCTGGGAGCCAGGGCCAATGTTGCTGTAGAGACTCGCCGGACCTGTGGCCACGCTCGGATGCGGGTCATTGCTGAAGCCGACCGTGGGAGGCGCTCCTCCCGTGGTCTGGTAAGGCTTGCCAGCGGGAACTTCGCTGTGAGTGTTCCTGCATCCCTGAGAGCAGCAGAAGGCAACTGCTGCCGCCATGGCGATTCTCCCGGCCGGCAGACTGCGGTTGAGCCGATCCATCGGCATGATCTCCTTCTTTCGTGGATCCCCAGGCCTCGCCGAGGAAAGACCTCGCCTCGCCCGGGTCGATCGCGTCCGCTTCCTCGATTCCCGCGGCAAGAGCCAATCCATGGCAGATTGCCTCGATGCGGCTTTTCCTGGGTTCGGGCAAGCGGTGAGGTGGTTGGGACCGGACCTGACCGGGAGGGCAAGACGAGTCGAACGCCCCCGGCGGACGATCGATCCCAGGCGTCCGGATCATAAGCTTCCCGGCCGATCGGTCAAGGCGATCAGGTCGACGTGTCAAAGATTGACATCGACCTCCCCGGTCCCGACCCACCGGCCGCAGGCGGGCCGGTGGCCAGGCAGGCGCGATTCCGTCATCCCTTCGCGGCCGTGTAGCGGCGGTTGACCTCATCCCAGTTCACGGTGTTCCACCACGCCGCGATGTAGTCGGGCCTGCGGTTCTGATACTTGAGATAATAGGCGTGCTCCCACACATCGAGCCCGAGCAGCGGGGTGAGGCCATCCATGATCGGGCTGTCCTGGTTGGCGGTCGAGGTCACGGCGAGCTTGCCGTCCTTACCCAGGATCAGCCAGGCCCAGCCGGAGCCGAACCTCGTGGCCCCAGCCTTTGCAAAGGCTGCCTTGAACGCGGCGAAACCGCCGAGCTCACTGGCCAGAGCGGTCCCGATCGCACCCGTCGGCTCGCCGCCACCGCCTGGCTTCATGATCTGCCAGAAGAACGAGTGGTTGGCATGGCCGCCGCCGTTGTTCCGGACGGCCGTGCGGATTCCTTCGGGCAACGCGTTCAGGTCGGCGATCAAGGCCTCGATCGTCTTGCCCTGATGGTCGGGATGGTCCTTGAGCGCGGCGTTCAAATTGTTGATGTACGCCGCATGATGCTTGCCATGGTGTATCTCCATGGTCTTGGCATCAATGTGAGGCTCCAGGGCACCAAAGTCGTATGGCAGCGGAGGCAAGGTGTACTCAGCCACGGTGTCGCTCCTCTTCGGATTTCGGAAGATGTCTCGCACGGCCGCCGGAGGTTGCCACGCGGGTCGTCGCCGCATTGCAGACCTCTCGCGCGGGCACCAAACTCACCCGCACAAGCTACCACATCCGGGTCGAACCGTTCAAATGGGTGGAAACCGCTTGCTGAAAGATCGAGAAAGCCAACGAAATCGCCGTCAATCGGGGTCCGGAGTCACGATCCTTGTCGCTAGATAGATAGAGCTGCGCGAATCGGGACGTTGACCGCTGGTTCTACCTGCCGAAAATAAAGAGACGTTCGAATCGATGCCGGCCTCGGCTGATCCTTGCGGGTTGATCTGGTCTTCCTCGAAGAGGAAATCTCGCCGTCCATGAGCGCTGGCCGGAGAGGCTAAATTAACCTGGACTTCCCAGAACCCCAGGTTCTAATAAAATGCCAAACCAACTTCCTCTAGCCGGTCAGATCATTTTGGACCGTCCCCAGGCACGCCGGCCGGTCCTGGGATATCTGACGATGCTGGCGGCGTTGCTTTCTGTCGGCGGAGCCGTCTGGGCGTGGCAAGCCGGCTATCGGCCGACGTTTCTCGCCGCCCAGCGTTCCGACATGAGCCTGGATCTGGTGGAAGTGGATCAGGGCGACGTGATCGAGTACGTCGTCGAGAACGGGACGCTCGAGAGTGCCACGAATACGGTCGTTCGCTGCGAGGTCGAGGCGCTCATGGGCATGGTCGGCGGGACATCCGGCGCCAGCGGAGCCGCCGGATCCAGCCTCTCGGGGACGACGGGCAGTTCGGGATCGGGCCAAGGCGGTTCCGGAACGACCGGGACACAGGGCGAGAGCAATGCGTCGGGTGGCTCAGGGAGCGGAGGCGGTTCTCAGGGAACGGCCACCACAAAAGCCAAGTCGAAGGCGGGATCCAGCAAGACGAGTTCGGGATCCTCGGGAGGAAGCAGCTCCGGTTCCTCCGGTGGCAGTAGCTCGTCGGGCGGCAGCGCTTCGTCGGGCAGTTCATCGACGGCGTCGTCCGGCGCCAGCAGTGGCTCGGGAAAGCCGAGCATTCGCAGCTTCAATTACACGGTTGCGCCGCACACGTCGCTGC
>JBAUOX010000424.1:0-6605 GCA_049579985.1 Isosphaeraceae bacterium
CGGGTCGTAACGCGATTGTTTGGAGACCACAAGGAGCGACCCCGCGAGCGGGGTTCCCCCCGGAGGAACAAGAGGAATGAGAGAACCGTCTCTACGACCCCTTCCCGTTGCATTCAACGCTTCCCCACCTCCTGAACCTCCTGAACCTCCTTGTGGCTGGTCTGATCGCGGTTTGTTCCCCTTTTCTCTGTTTGAACTCTGCGTTTTCTAGACATTTCTCAACATTTTACGGGTCATCTGTTCAGGCTATGGATATCCGGCTCAACGCGCTGCCAATACTTCCGTCCGCGCTCGGATCGTTTCTGGCTCCTGGCACTCCACGTTTCTCGGACTTGAACGAGGGTGATAACGCTCCACGTCCCATGTTGTTTCGTCACCAGTTGAAGAAGCGATACGGATCATCCCACGTCGAGACGTATTGAACGAGGTTGTGAAGGAGCGCCTCGGCTCTCGGATCGCTCTCGGTGCGCCCAGTAACGTCCACCTCGCAGAACAGCACCACCCCCTTGCCTTCGCGGTATTCCAATAGCGGACTGTACTGGAGGCTGTAGCCGCCGTCGAGGATCGGGATTACGACGACCTGACGATGGTCTTCCAGCAGACCCTCTGGACCCCCTACCAGCAGAAGACCCCGTTCAACGTCCGCGACCGCGACGAGCTGCCCAGGTGGCCGTTCAGCGGCACCCGGATCGAGGTCTTCGGCAGGAAGCGCTGGATGATGCTCGGGCGGCACGGCAACGGCTGGGAGGTATTCGACAGCGACTTCCGCTCGGTCGCGCACCAGTATGGCCGCCAGTTCAACGACCGCCACTTCGCCAACTTTCTCGACTGCGTCCGCACGCGCAAGCGGCCAAACGCCGACGTCAAGCAGGTGCACCTGTCGACGTTGCTCTGCCACTACGGCAATATCGCCTACCGCGTGGGTCGGAAGCTTGTCATCGACCCGGCCACCGAGGGCTTCGTCGGCGACGCCCAGGCCAGTGCGCTGGTGCGCTGGTGCGCTGGTGCGCTGGTGAAGCGGACATACCGCGAGCCCTACACCGTGCCCGAGATCGCCTGAGAATCCAACCACATAATTTGAAGTCAAGTAACTCGTAACTCGGCGAATCCTCCTCAGGCCTCAATCGACGCGATTCCGTGGTTTTCCAGTTGGTGCTCAATGACCCATGCGCTGACATTAAGCTGCTGTGCAAGTTTCCCTATCGATTCGTACGTGGTAGACTCGTCCACGAGACTGCGCAGAAGATCTGCTGGCGCAAGCAATTCCGCAGCGAAAGCGCGAGACGCGCTTTGATCCCAATTGAAGCCTCTGGTAATAAGCCGGGCTGTTATGCCGGCTTCTACGTCTGGAACAAAGAAGAGTGCTCGGGCAAGGCGGTACTGATGGGATTCGGGTCGACCTGGCTTCTCCACAATTCGGGGATAACCCTGAGAGTCGCTGCCGACCAAGGCGTCAAGACTCGTAGCGTTTGATGACTCAAGAATAATCTTCGGGTCGTCGGGCCAGCCACATTTTTGATGTAGGAGCCCGGCGAGATTCGGAATGGGTTGAGATTGCATGTCAATAAATGCCCGGAACTGGTGTGCTCGGTTGTAGCCGAATTGATAAGCAGTGATAGATTTTCGCTCAGTTGGTTCCGCACGCAGGGGGATATCCGACTCGCCGGGCCATGGACTCAGTTTGCCTGATGCGGCTTTCACCCAATCCAGATCGGCCTGCAGGGATTGGCTGACGGAGGCTCCGAGGAGATCGGCTCTTAGCAAGAGTGGAAGCCTGGCTACGTCCTGCTCCAGAAGATCGATGAGACGCTCGTCGAATTGATCAGCATCGTAGGGATCGACCCCTAGCGAGGCAGCCCAGCCACAAATATCCGCTTCTTCTGTCCGTGATCTGCACAAGGCTTGCCAGTTGTCTCGGAGTCTCCTGGAATCCTCATCATCGTCTGAGTCAAGCCGTTCCAGGACCATTCGGACGAATTGATCGAGAGCCCTCTCTAGATCGAGGCAGTCAAGCCGCGCTTCGCCCGCACCGCTAATGAACCTGATGGGGCGGTAGGGATCCATAGGTTCCGGGTCGGGAAACCAGCGCGCAACGATGTCGCGTTCGTCGCGAAAGAATGTCAAGTCTGGTAGAGCCCCTCCTTCTCGGGCTGCCAGCAGGTTGTGACGCTGAACCCATTGACGCAGCTTGGGATTCTGGACGCTTCTCCGTCCCCCATGGTATTCCGCAACACGGATCGGCTCGAACAGGAGGAACCACCAGTTCTCGACGACCCATTCCGCAAGTGGAAATACCGAACTGTAAACGCCGCGATGAACACTATTGACTTTGGATCGAATGCACTGTGTCAAAAAATGGAGCGGTAATTGGTAGTCAGAGATATGGATTTCGAGTCGCGCCCAAGTCTTGGCCAGGACCGCGTCCTTAACTCCTGGAGCATCGTGCCATTCCACGACGAAGTCAAGCATCGTTCTGCCCCCAGATCAGGCGTCCTTCCGGATCTATCGGGTATTCGATTTCCTCCAGTGGATAGGCCTTGTAGGTGCCTCGTGGCCCGATGATGTGGCGGGCTTCATAGAGTCGCTCGTCGGCCACGCCCAGACGTACTTCGGGAATCCCCCCTCGAAGATCGCTCCGACACGACCACGCCGAATCGCTGTACGCAGGACCTCGGTAATGGGTTCAAACTCCCTATAGCGTGGATCGCATCGCGAGGCATCGGACCTTAAAGCAGGATTCCCTGCCGGACTTGGGTAATCCTTGTGTTCGGCGCTGCCGCGATAGGTCGCAATTGTGGCCACTTGGGCCGGATCGCCAAATTCCGGCTTCCAAGGCGCGATCATGCGGTGCTTTGGCCTCGTGTGCCTGTGCCTGCGCATTCGAGTACCTGCTGTTGTGGGAGGGACTTTATGTCAGTCGATTCTATGTCGATTCGCCCTGAATGTCCAACCGTGCTTGGACCGTTTGGGTTGGCCGCATTGCGGTCCTTCGCAAGCTTGATCTTGAACAGCGAGTTGGTGTTGCCGAGCTGGGCCGATTGGTAATCGGGCAGACCGGGAACCGGCTTGGTATTGTGGCCGGGCCCCGGAGGCGGATCCGGCATCGTGCCGATCACTTCGCCTTGTCGGGCGGGATGATGCTGGGCAATTCGAGCCGCGGGCCCGACTTGCCTTTCAAGAGCTGGTGCTTGGCCTGGGTGGTCTGGCCCAGGCCGTGGATCTTGATGAAGCCAAGCGCGGCGGATGCGTCGTACTGGTCGCCTTCCTCGTAGGTGGCCAGCTCGTGCCGGTAGAGGCTGTTGGGGCTCTTGCGGCCGACGGTCAGGGCGTGGCCCTTGAAGAGCTTGAGCCGGACCGTGCCGGAGACGTATTGCTGGTTCGAGACGGTGAAGGCCATCAGGTCCTGGTGAAGCTGGCTGAACCAGAGGCCGTTGTAGATCAGGTCGGCGTAGGCCTGGCTGACCTGGGTCTTGAACCGGAGCGACTCCTTCGAAAGGGTCAGGAACTCGAGCTCGCGGTGGGCTTCGTGGAGCAGCAGGGCGGCGGGGGCTTCGTAGATCTCGCGCGACTTGATGCCGACCAGGCGATTCTCGATGTGGTCGATCCGGCCCACGCCATGCTTGCCGGCGAGCTTGTTGAGATCGTCGATCAGCTCGATCCCATCCTTTTCCTGGCCGTCGAGGGCCACGGGCTTGCCGTGATCGAAGCTGATCTCGATCTCCTCGGGCTGGTCGGGCGCCTGCCGCGGGTCGACCGTCCACTGGAACGTCTCGGGAGGGGGCTCGACCCAGGGATCTTCCAGAATGCCGGCCTCGATCGAGCGGCCCCAGAGGTTCTGGTCGGTGCTGAAGATCGACTTCTTGGTGGCCTCAACCTCGATGCCGTGCGCGGCGGCGAACTCGAGCTCCTGGGTCCGCGTCCACTTCCACTCCCGCACCGGTGCGACGATCCTCAGATCGGGGGCGAGGGTCTGAAACGTGACGTCAAATCGGACCTGGTCGTTTCCCTTGCCGGTGCAGCCATGCGCCACGGCCGCGGCGCCATGCTCGCGCGCCACGCGGACCATGAGCTGAGCGATCAGTGGCCGCCCCAGCGCCGTGGCCAGCGGGTACTTACCCTCGTAGAGGGCCCCGGCCATCAGCGAAGGCCAGACGAAGTAATCGATGAAAAGGTTGCGCGCGTCCTCGGCGACGGCGTCGATCGCCCCGGTGCGCAGCGCCTTCCGGCGAATCGCCTCGATATCCTGGCCCTGACCCAGGTCGCAGGTGTAGGCGATCACGTCCATGTCGTACGTTTCGTTGATCCACTTGACGGCAACCGACGTGTCAAGGCCGCCGCTATACGCCAGTACGAGCTTGTCGCGTGCCACGGAATACTCTCTCTCGCCGGATGGAATGGACGACCAGTGGATAGTTCAATGACCGACAAATCGTTCTTCGGTTGGTCTCAGGATTCGTGGTTCAGAGCGAAGACCTTCCGCAGGCAATCCAATCCTTCCTTGCCCTTGGCGACGTCGGTGCCGACGTTGATGCGAATCTCGCTGGTATTGATCAGGTTGATGTTGATCGAGCGGTCCGCCAGCGCACCGAACATGCGGGTGGCGACGCCGGTGTGAGTGCGCATGCCCACGCCAATGACCGAGAGCTTGGCCATGGCCGGCTCGATCGAGATCTGCCCTCCGGCAATGGGCGTGATCGCCTCGGCGGCCCGGTTCACGGCCTCGCGGGGCACGGTGAACGAAAGGACGCACTGGCCGTCCTGGCTGACGTTCTGGACGATCATATCGACGAACACCCCCGCGTCGGCGATTGCCTGGAAGACTCTGGCCGCGTAGCCTGGCCGGTCGGGAACGTCATAGAGGGTGATCCGTCCCTGGGTCTCGTCGAGCTCGACCCCGGCGATCACCAGGTCTTCCATTCCCTGTTCTCGCGGACCGTTGGCATCCGGGTCCGCCAGCGGGACGAGCTTCATCGCCCGGGTCGTCGATCCGGCGGTGAAGAAGGTGAGTTGCGGCCGGGCGTGCACTTCATCGAGCAGGAAGGCCTTGTGCACGGTGCGCAGAGCCCCAACGGCGGCGGCCCGGTCGACGAGCACGGTGATCTTGATCTCGCTGGTCGTGATCATCTGGATGTTGATCCCGGCCGCGGCGATGGCCTCGAACATCGCGGTGGCGACGCCGGTGTGGGTGCGCATGCCCAGGCCGATGACCGAGACCTTGGCGACCTCGGCGTCGTGTGTCACTCCCCGGGCTCCGATCTGGTTGGCCGCGGCCGCGGCTGCGCGCAGCGTCTCGGCCAGATCGCCCCTGGCGACGGTGAAGCTGACCTCGGTCGCTCCGTCGGTCGCCACGTTCTGGACGATCATGTCGACCACGATGTTCGCCCGGGCGATTGTCTGGAAGAGCAAGTGGACCACTCCCGGCCGGTCGGGCACGCCGAGGATGGTGATCCGGGCCTCGTCCTTGGCAAGCGCGGCACCGGTCACGGCGACGCCCAGGCGGCGCGCGTCTTGCTCGCCGACAATCCAGGTCCCGGGTGCGTCGGAGAACGAGCTGCGGACGTGGATCGGGACGCCGTACTTCTTGGCGAACTCGATCGACCGGGAGTGCATCACGCCGGCCCCCAGGCTTGCCAGCTCGAGCATTTCGTCATAGCTGATGCGGTCGATCTTGCCGGCTTCGGGGACGATCCGGGGGTCGGTGGTGTAAACACCGTCCACGTCGGTGTAGATCTCGCAGGCGGAGGCGCCGAGCACCGCGGCCAGGGCGACGGCCGTGGTATCGGAGCCGCCGCGGCCCAGGGTCGTGATGTTGTAATTCTCGTCCATGCCCTGGAACCCGGCGACGATGACGATCTTGCCCTCGGCGAGGGCCTGGGTCATGCGGTCATTGGAGATGTTCTTGATCCGCGCCTTGGTGTGAAAGCTGTCGGTCACCAGGCCGATCTGGGCCCCGGTGAAGCTGATCGCGGGCACCCCCAGGCTCTCGATAGCCATGGCCATGAGCGCCACGCTCACCTGTTCGCCGGTGGCCAGGAGCATGTCCATCTCGCGGGCCGGCGGCCGGTCCGTGATCTCGCGGGCCAGCGCGATCAGCTCGTCGGTCGTGTGCCCCCGGGCCGAGACCACTACCAGGACCTGCTCACCGCGATGATGAGCCTGGATGGCCCGCCGCGCCGCCGCCAGAATCTTGTTCGAGTCCGCAACGCTCGTTCCGCCGAATTTCTGCACGAGCAAAGACAACGTGGTCAACTCCCGGTCAGCTTCCTTCGCGTGAGTTTTGTGAGAAGGTGACTATTTTAACGGCAGGCGGTCCGGCTGGCGAGGCAGGCTCGCCCGTGGGCCAGGACCAGTTCGTTTTGCTCGAAGACATAGAGCCGCGGCTGAACGCGAGTCAACGCGGATGAGGAAAGAAAGGAGAGTTCTCGCTGATCTCCACCGGGTAGCGCAGGCCATGACCTGTGACCACGGTCGTGAGACCGTGGTTCAGACGGGCCGACCCCGCAAGCCGGGCGGGGGGAACCCCACGAGTGGGGTCGGCCCGGAGGGTGGGGAGCCCCCCCGCCCGTGCTGACCACCTCCCCACCCTTCGGGTGTGGGCCCTGCCC
>JBAUOX010000425.1:0-6402 GCA_049579985.1 Isosphaeraceae bacterium
GTTGCGGCCGGCCCCCCGGCGGCAGCCGTAGCGGTAGCGGCTGGCCTGCCAGCACTGGCGGCCGTAAGTAATTCGACCCTCTCGATCCCCAGCTCCGGGGGCCGGACCCGAGTTCGCGTCCGCGGCCCCGGCCTGCTCGGATCGGCGGCGGCCCGCTTCGGCGAGCGACTCACCCTGCTCGGGCGTGCTCGAATCGAGACCGTGCAGGAGACCACCCTCGAGGCACCCTTGCCTCAGTCCGTCGGTGGCGGCGTGACCCAGATCTCGACAACCTCCACCACTCCAGTGTCACAGGGTCCCACCACGACCACCCTGCTGGTTCCGGGGCAGCAACCACCGGCAGTGTGCAAGCCGCCCTGTCCGCCATCACAGCCACCAACCCCGTACCCCACGCCTCAAGGCAGCACACGCAACTAATTCTAGTACTCGCGACGTTCCCGCAGACGGCAACCCGGGCTACCTTGAAGTCAAGGGATCGCGGGTTTTGCCGTTTGTCATCGTCGCCGGTTCGGACTTGCGGTCATTCACTTCAATGACCGAAGACGAGGCTAGAATTACCCATCTTCACACTCGCAACTGACTGTGCTTCGAAGCCTTGCATCGCAGTAGTGATCAAACGATTGCTGCAATCCTAGGCACGTTCTGAGTCGTTGATTCACCAAAGGACAAAGCCCATGATCACCGGTGGAATCAAAGCTCTCACTTTCGATGTCTTCGGAACTGTTGTGGACTTGAGGGGAACGATCGTCGCGGAAGGTTCGCGGATCGGAGCCCTGCGGGGGATCGTCGCGGACTGGAATTCCATTGCGAACGCCTATTCCCAGGCGTACGGCGAGGCTCTTGGGCTCATCAATTCAAAAAAGTCACCTTGGTCGAGTCAGGAAATGCTTCTGCGTCAGGCCTTCGATGAGATCATGGTGCGCTTCGGTCTGTCCGGACTTTCCCCCAGCGATCGGGATGATCTGGGCTCGATCTGGGCACGGCTAAAACCCTGGTCCGACTCCGTTTCGGGGTTCAAGCGGCTTCACGGTCGGTTCGCGCTGGTTGCTCTCAGCAACGCCAACAAGACCCTGCTCGCCTCCCTGGGCCGATGGACCTGCCTTCCCTGGGACCGCTTGCTCTCTGCCGAACTCGCCGGGGTCAGCAAGCCCGACCCCAGGGTCTATCGCATGGCCCTCGCCGAGCTCAGCAAGCCGGCAGAGAGCGTCTTGATGGTCGCCAGCCACGCTTTCGACCTCAACGCAGCCCATGCTGAAGGTTTCAAGACCGCCCTTGTCCAACGGACCTCCGAGCCCGATTCATCGCCGTCAGGGTTGAATCACAAAGCGTTTCATGTCGTTGACGATCTCGAGGAACTCGCCGAGAAACTCGTTGGCTCTCATGACCCCGGCTCATGAAGTCCGCCAACATGATAACCCCGCTCAGCGGCCTCCGGCATTGACTGTTCTCGACTCCCCGGACTCCCCGAGGGGGAGCCCAGAGAGTTGGCTCACCGTGCCGGGGACATGGGAGGTCGAGTCCGGCCAAGTGCCCTAGCCACAAAGCCCGAGGTCCCGGTCCGGCCAAACTGGACCCCAGCTTTCCCAATCTCGTTATTTCCCAGATTTTATTTGCCTCCCCCTACACAATATGCTTGAATCGGTCTCATGTCCCTCGAGGCTCACTGCCTCATCGTGCGAGAGCAAGCTTGGCATCCTGAAATCAGGGGAGACTGACCAATGATGTGGGTTCTGAGGCGACTTTTTTCGGTGACCGTTGTGGCAAGTGTCCTGGTGGGGATGGGATTGCTCGTTGGAAGCGGTGCACCTGCCCAGGAGACCGAGACGGACGCATCGAAGGAAAAGAGCGCACCGGAGAAGTCAACCGTTGTCTCGGAAGTGGGGGCAGCGGACAAGGGGCAGGCTAAACCGGCCTCGGGTGGTCTGGAGCCTGTCGCGGCGAACCCCACTCCCGTAGGAGGTGGAGCAGTCGCGGGTGGGGCACAACAACCGAGCGATGCCAACGCGATCAAATCCTTGCAGAATGCCTTGAATCAGACCACGCCCAAGGCGGTTCAGAGCGTGATCGACAGGGTCAACCGGAGCGGAAAATCAAAGGTCGGTTTTACGGGTTTCGTGAGGAAGTCTCTGCTGCGTGCACTCCAGGAAAGGAGCAATGCCAAGCTCGCGAGTCTTCCTGCGCTCACCGCAACAAACAGCCAGGACGTGATCAATGCATTGACGGAGGAGCAGTTCCTCATCATTGCTCGCGATACCGTGAAGAGATTGAGCGGTCTTACCCCTCCTCAGGACTTGAAGGCCCAGATCGTCAGGCAAAACGCGCGTGCTTCGGCGGTTCCGGGACTGGGGGCTGGCTTGCCTCGACTCTTACTCTTGAAGACGCCAACCCCGGATCTCGACACGTTCAACTGGACGGAAAAGGGTTGGGTCTTTCCTGACGACGGTGCAGTCACAGGCGCACAGAATCAGAATCTTCCAATTCCGTGCGGCGGGTGCTGGGCCTTTGCGTCGATCGGAACTCTGGAAGCGGCGTATCTGATCACCAACAACAAGCTGATCGGCGGGTCGGAGCAATTCCTTCTGGACTGTTTCTCCGCCACCGAGGGCAACCTCTATGGATTGCCCTGGGATTGCGGAGGATACCCGGGTGGAGGCGGGTGGTGGGCCTTTGACATCATGAGCACTAAACCTGGTGGTCTGGCAGCAACTCCTGGCGTTCCGAGACGTTCCGATCTCGGTTTCAGTGGACCACCAGCGAACGGCGCCTGCGCATCCCTCCCCGCCCTCCAGAAGCCGTACACAGTGACAGACTGGGGGTATGTCAGCCAGGGACAGAATCCGAACGAGATTCCCTCGGATTCAGACCTCAAGAAATTCCTGTGCGATTACGGGCCGCTCGCTGTCGCCGTCTACGCCGAGGCCGAAAAACCCACATGGTACGCGTATAAGGATGGGATTATCAGTGATGTTCCCAACAATCCTTCTGCGCCCGTGAGTCCGAATCATGCCATTATGTTGGTTGGTTGGGACAATTCGAAACAGGCCTGGCTGATCAAGAACTCCTGGGGTGATGATTGGGGGATTCAGGGCTTCGCGTACATTCAATACGGGTTCAACAGCATCGGCTGGGGTGCGGCCTGGGTCACAGTGGCACCATGACCTGACATCATTCCGGATCGAGTCCTGGAACGAAGGCGAACTTTCGGCAGATAATGTAATGAGATAAAGGTGTGACTTATGTCGTGGAGGGAGATGGAGCCATGGTTTGCCTGATTGTTGGGATCATCGCCATGAGCGCGCTCGCTTCGCTGCCGGTCTGCGTCCTGGAGAACGCTCCGGCTTCGCAGAAGGCCGAGGCCAAACGATGTCCGCGAACGATCACATTGACGGGCGAGAAATACGATCAGGTTGTGACCGTCAGGGATGGTGACACGCTCGAACTGAGTCTCCCGGCACTCCTGCCCATGAGATGGACACTCGTACAAGGTCAGACGATCCTCAAGGAGGTGCAGCTCCAGCCTGATCTCACAAAGGTGGAAAAAGGTGAGCAGAATTCAGGACAGACCAGGCCTCCCAACCTCACGGAGGGCTCTCGCCCCAGGCGTAGGTATCAGGTCGTCGTGAAGGGAAAAGTACCCGAAACGCTTGAATGGATGTATTGCATGTATGATAGTCTCGAGAAGACGAAGGAGATACTCGCCACGCATCAAGCTCCGCCGCCTGATGAGTTCAACCCTGAAAAGGTCAAGGACCCGAAGGACGCTCGGCTCGGCATGATTTTCCGGGTCAAGTTGAAGCTTGACCCGTCCTGAGCCGGCAACCTTTTCGCCCTTGGGCGGATTTGTACTTTCCCGCTCAGAAATCGAAAGAGGTCAAAGTTTCCCGCCCGAGGAACGCATCGACCTCACCTGTCATTCGCCGACCGTGCGGCATATCTCAAAAAGTCTGCCGACCTGGTATCCATGAGAGATCCCAGCAGGTCTGTGGAGAAGGTGCCAGCCACAGCGAGCCGGCACCTGACTCATGCACGTTGATCCAGCGGTGGCGCCCACGTGACTAGAGAGAGGGCCCTTTCTTCCCGCCATCATCGATGGGAGTCTTTGCTGGCGGCGTGCCCCCTGGCGGCGTGCCCCCTGGCGGCGTGCCCCCTGAACTGGGTGTCAGGGTGATCCTTCCAGAGATATCGAAGCTTGCACCGCCCGATGGGATGGATGGTTGCGATGGTTGCGATGGTTGCGATGGTTGCGATGGTTGCGATGGCTGCGATGGTTGAACGCGCGAGACCACCTTGCCGATCAGCCTCTTGATGATAGGGCCGACTAGGTCGTCGATCACGATTCCGAAGCCGTTACCCGACAGATACCCCTTGGCGATATCGAACAGTTTATCGACGATCGCCTGCTGGGTAGCGCTACTGCCTGCTTGCTTGAACAGGTCGGCGGCTTGACCTTCCAGGAATTTCGTGAAGTCGCCAAATGACTTGTTGCCGCCCCCGAGGGCCAATCCCAAGGCGACCACCTGGGAATCCGTGTCGGTTGCTCCGTTCGCTCCGACGGTAAGCCCCACGACGTTGCTGGAGGTCTGCGGAGACAGGGTGAGAGCCACTTGGTTGGTCGTCCCTTGCAGCGACACGTTGGAGGTATTCCAGGAACCGATCGACGTGGTCAATCCCGGAGTCAGGGTCAGGGAAGCGTTCGTCGACGGCACAAAGAGGGTTTGGCCGGCGGTAACCGTCCCCAACTGGAGTAGGGTCACCGGAGTCTGCCTGAACTGCGTCGTCGTGGCCGCCGGCACCATCATGATCGATTGCGTCGTTGTCGGCTGGTTTACGACCCAGACCGTTTGCCCATGGTGCCAGCCAAACCAATCGCCCGCCTCGGCCGACCGGTTCAGGGAGGGAACGATCACCCCTGCGGCGATGAGAATCATGGTCAACTTCAACGGTGCACATTTCCTCATGGTCATTCACCTCACTTGGGACTAGACCCCATCCCTGCGGTCCATAGGAGTAAGCGAGCGCATAGAAAAAAATACCAGTCGATTTGTCCAGAGCGAAAGGCCAGCCCTTATTTGCTGGCCCTTCGTATCTTCGCCAGAAGATGCAACCCTTTTATTTTACACCAAGAACCACAGGTCTCCAACATTTTTCTTAGCCGAGCCAATCGACTCCCAGTAAAGAGCTTAGTCAGACAATCGAACCGTGGCGGCCACAACGATTCTATCGCGCCCCGGCCGGCAAAAAGACGGCGATGTCGGACGCACGACCGGGCCGTGGGATATGTTAGAGCGTGTTGAATCAAGGAGACACGCGCGATAGGTCCAGCCACTCTGTAGATTGGCCAGTATCATGCATTGAACGCTGTCTCAGGCGATCGAAGCAAGGGGCTTTTCCATGTCGCGTCTGCCTGGCCAAGGTTGGTCGGGGCCGGTTTCCGCTGCGCTCTGCCTATGCTCGGGAATATTCGTGAGACCTGCATTGGCTGGTGGTCATGGCGACCACGGCACCAAGTACGACCTGGTTCAGGGCTTCGTCATTCAGCCCGCGTGTGCGACCCCTTCGGCCCCCGCGCAAACGCCTTCAACTCAAACCACGCCCTCGGCTCAGACGCCCGGCGTGGCCGCGAGTGTCCCACAGACCACGCCTCCCTCTCCCCCGCAGCTCAGTGTCGCACCTCCCCGAGTTCAACTGAGCCTGACCCCGGCCCCGGCTCCCACGGTCGCCCTCCAGATGCTCCCGGCAACTCCGGTTCAGACGGTCTCTCTTTCGTATGCCCCAGTGCAGGCCGTGCAGCTCGCCGCCGCCCCACCTGTGCAAACGGTTCAACTCGCCGCCCCGCAGGTCCAGTATGTACAGTTGCAAACGATTCAGACGCCGGCGGGCTCGCTCGCGGCCTAGCAACAGGTCTCATGTCAGACCCCGGTGGTCGCCACTCCGGTACAGTTGCTCATTCCGCAAGACCGATGGTGTCACTTCTTCGGGAAATGAGGCAGACGCCGCAGGGCTCCTGTCGACTCAACTGAGTCTATCAGTTCAACTTGATCTCGAGCTTCTGACTGGACCAAATGGTCGGTTCGCTGGCAAACACGAGATCGGGCCTCGGTTCGTTAGGACCGAAGAGAAGGGGATAGATGGGAACAGGCACTCGGCTGCGGAGAACGGTGCTCGGGGATTAGCGGGGTTGATCCGGGGCGCAAACGCCAGGGGGCTGTGGGGTCAATCGTTGTTTTTTTGTTTTTCTAGGCTCCCGAAGTCGGCCATGATTATTGGGGGCCCGTGCCTCGGGGTCGGGTCCGCCGAGGTCCTGGAGTTCCGTGCCGGGTCGCCCTGGAGGATCGCTTCCCAGGGCTCCAACGATCCGGGAGTGTTAATTCTCCAAGAAACCCGGTTTGACGAGGGCGGAGG
>JBAUOX010000426.1:0-2058 GCA_049579985.1 Isosphaeraceae bacterium
CGGCTGCCCGGTTGGTCTCCTGATCAATTTCAACGTCCGGCAGTTGACCGAGGGGATCAAACGATTCCGGATCTGAATGGAATTCTCTCCGTGATCTCTGTGTTCTCTGTGGTTAGAGGCGTTTGTATTTCGGATTCGCTTCGATGCCCCACACCACGTCTTCCGCCGGTTTCTTAGCCATTTGTCGTCTCATTGTCAATCTTTGGAAGGTCACGAGCCGGTATGAGCCATGCACGGAAGCCGATGCCAAGAAACTTTATGCTGCAATCAGCGACGATCCGCACGGGGTGCTGAAATGGATACAGAAATTCTGGTAGGGAGCCAGTTCGACGATGGTCGAAGGCTCGTG
Organism: Isosphaeraceae bacterium; assembly: GCA_049579985.1. Lineage (GTDB taxonomy): Bacteria > Planctomycetota > Planctomycetia > Isosphaerales > Isosphaeraceae > Aquisphaera. The sequence goes on from JBAUOX010000426.1 coordinate 350, forward strand.
GGTCAGATCATCCGTGATGGCTTTGATGTCAGCGTGGCTTTCTGGGTCAAGACAAGCGAGGAGGGTCTGTGGCACCTCTATATCGCATCTCCCGCCGTGGACGCAGAGAGGCCGGGAGAAGCGTATCAAAAAGTCTATACTTCGCTGAGCAAAATTCCCGACTCGGCTGTCTCCCTTCCCGATATCAAGCTGATCAACGACGAGAGTCCGATCGCTCAAGACGTTATCGCGATTTGCGATCGCTATCCCGCGAGAGTTCCGAGACGATTTCGCGGTAAACGAATAGGCAATCTGTCCATCGTGGAGGCATATATCTATCCGCCGCCGGTAAGATCTGAGACGGTCCAGACGGCAACGAAGCATGGCGCCCGCGTTTACTTGCTCGAAGATGGAGTCGCGGTTGTCAAGCAAACCATTAAGCGTAAAGTCGGCCGGAGCGAGCGCTATGTCATCGATGGACAACGGGAACGGCATGTCGATCCAGGGGATGATGCGGCCTTGGGAGCTGCTGTCCGCGGCGCGTTGGAAGGGCGTCTGTGACTGACACACCCCCGGATCAGCGCGGCAGCCGGGGAGCCAGCTCAGCGCGGGCCCAGGTTCGCAGCCGGCGGCCCCAGGCCGATCCGGCGCGTCGATCTTCTTCGAGCACCCAGCGCGCGACTTCCTCGGAACGGACCGGCAAGAATTCGCTCATGTCGACAGTCTGGTAGGTCCCGTCCTCGCTCAGACGCTCGATGACAATCTGCTTGCGTTCGCCGTCGAACCGCCAGACCTCGGCGACGCGCAACGCGGCATAGATCGCCGGGCGGTCGATCTTGGAGGGAGAGACATCGACTTCGATGGCCAGGTCGGGATTGGGGTACTCGGCCACATCCTTGGACCATCGCACTATGGCCTCATCCGCCACCGCTAACTTCTCGGGTGCGAAGTAATAGCAGTCGTCGGCCTCCAGGCCCCGAACGACTTCGGGACGTTTCCAGGTCGTCTGACCTAGCCCCGTGCACGGGATCTCTAACTCCTCAGCCGTCAATTCCACGAAACGAGCTAATGTCTTCTTCACGACATCGTGGATCGGGCTGAGGGACATGATCTCGAGATCCTTCCCATCGTAATCGACGTGGAGATTCGCTCCCTCCGGGATCGAGTCGACGAGTTGCTCATAGAACGGCCAGTCCACGCCGCGGATGACGACGCGATGGTCGGGCTCGGATGTCCACGCGTAGAGCTCGTCCAAGCTGGGGATGGCGCGAGGAGGAACGTCGGGGGACGGAGAAGGCACGACGGAAGGTGGGGTTTTGACTGAGCCCATATCGCCTCCAGGCCATGGATCAGCGGGGAATCCGGGGAGCCAACTCAGCTCGCACCCAGGCGCGCAGCCGCCGCCCCCAGAGTGATCCGTCGTGAAAGTCTTCCTTGAGCACCCAACGCGCAACCTCCTCGGCGCGCACTGGCAAGAACGTGCTGCCCTTGACAGGTTGGTGGGACCCGTCGTCCCCCAGTTGCTCAATGATGATCAGTTGGTGCTCGCCGTCGAAACGCCAGACTTCGGCAACGCGCAAGGCGGCATAAATGCCAGGCCGGTCGATCTTGGACGGAGAGAGGTCGACCTCGATCGCGAGGTCGGGATTGGGGTACGCGGCCCCATCCATGGACATCCGCATCATGGCCGCCGCCGCCGCCGCTAGCCTCTCTGGTGCGAAGTAATAGCA
>JBAUOX010000427.1:0-1960 GCA_049579985.1 Isosphaeraceae bacterium
TCTCCGACCCGCTGCTGGGCATCTGGCGGGACGCCCCCGAGGAGATCGACGAGATCGTGGCCGAAGCGATGCAACGGCGGCGCGAGGTTTGTCCACCTGGGGGTTACGCCTGAGGAAGATGTTCACGGCAGTGGTCTGGCGACCCTCGCCGAACGAAACAAAACGCAACGAAAGCGGCCGTGATCAGAGGGCGGTCAAGGCCATCTTTGCAGCATGCCAGGGTCACGGCGCATCGAGGACGTCTCGCCAGAATGCCGGTACGGCTTCCCACGCCGACTGATAAGTCGCTTCCAGCGGCAAGGGGATGTAAACCTCGGGGGTGAGGAACATCGGCATATCGCACAGAGTGGCGCCAACCTCGACCGGTTCAACGAACGCCTCGGGAAAGGTGCCGCCGATGTAAGAGACCAGGGTCAGCGTTCGCGTTCGGTCCGAGGGTAGGGCAAAGTCGTTTTCGATGAACTCATCCCAGATTGCCTTGTGGATGCCCTGGGGATCGCGTGGGCTCGGAGGAAACAGGTCGACGATCACCAGGTGGATTCCCGCCCTCAGGATCTGTCCAGCCTTGTCAACGAATGCGCGCAGGCCGTGACGCGTGTTCTTGTTTCCCGGCGAGACAACTTCGAGCATCGCGACGATCCGGTGATTGCTGGTGTGCCGGATGACGACCGTCCTCGCCTTGGCAGAGTAGACGTCAGGCTCTGCCCGCAATCGGAAGCGAGCTTTCGGTGGGTTGGCGGCGAGAGCGATTCCCCCCGCCGGCTCAGCGATCGCCGCCGCATGATTCTCGGGTAGCTGAAGGGTGAGCACGTCGGGGCCCAGTCCACCGGCAAGCTGCTCGGCCAAGGCATAGTAATCAGGCGGCAAGAGCCCCCGGTTCAATTGCCTTGAGAGGTCACCGATCCACTCGAAGTGGAAATGATGAAAGATGCCCGCGCTCACGCGAGTCCAGTCGTGAACCGGCATGACTCGTGCCTCCGCGTCCTCTGCTGATCCTGTCTCTACCAGTATATCTCGCCGGATATCGAGCTGGCGACAGCCGTCAACCACCCTGAGGTACGGCACTCGCGGAGCTTCGCGGGACTTGCTTGGCCCATGCCCCGTAATAGGTCATGCCCGGATAATCGCGCACGAAGCCCAGCTCGGCAAGGCGGGATGCAACCGGGCTTTGCAGGGCGGGCTCGCCGTTGTAAGTTTCGACCTTGAGAACTTGCCGCCGGGGGCCGGCAAGCTCGACCACGCGGGCCAAGGCGGCGTGTACCTCGGGCTGCGAGGCGGAGGCCAGGCCGGTCAGGCGCTTGCCGTACGCCTCGATGACCAGCACCGGGCGACCGTTCCTCATGACGATGTAGTTGCCGGAAACGCGGCTCAGCCGGCCCGTGCCGCCGTCGAGCAGGGGGATGTCCAGGGGAGCGCCACTGCCGTAGAGGTTGGCCGGGTCGGCGGCGGCGAGCAGGATCTCCTCGGCTCCGGGAATCAGTGAGCCCGCCAGCCGGGACAGTCCTTCGGCGGCCTCGTCGCTGGCGTACTGAACGCCGGAAAACCCTTCGACGAAGTAGCCCCGACGCAGCTCACCGCGCAACTCGGCTCGGGCCAGCAGCGGAGCCAGATCGGCCCACGCCGGCGCCCAGGGATCGAGCTCGACGAGTTCCCGGGTCAGGATGCCGTAGCGCTCCAGCAGCACGCCGAGCCATGCCAAAGGGCGATCCTCCTGGCCCTCGTTCGAAGGCTCCAGCAACGCCCATCGCCCATCGGCACGGCCGGCATTGACCCGGCGCGGGCGAACGCGGTGCAAGCGGCCAGACCCGGCCGCCCTTGCCTCGACCAGGGCATCGATCATGTCGAAGGCGCCCGGGCGAAGCGGGTCAAACCGGTCGTTTGTCACCTGGCCCCGCAGCATCAAGTCGCGGAGAGCGCGGCGCAGCCGCGAGGGCTCCAAGCCCGAGACCCGCGCCAGGTC
>JBAUOX010000428.1:0-2274 GCA_049579985.1 Isosphaeraceae bacterium
GCCAGGAGCGCGGGCAGCGCAGCGTCACGCTCTTCGGTCGTCATGTTCCTCACCTCCGTAGGGCTCGGGGCCGTGTCGGTCAGAGCCTCCCGAGAACCTGGGCTCTCCTGGAAAACGCCTCCCAATCAGCCCCCCCTCCAGGGAGGGCTGATTGGGCTTCCTCACTGCGCGGCGTGGTACGGTCCGATCGCCTGAGCGCCCTCGACGGGCCCTCAGGCCGAAGCGACCCGCATAAGGCCCGCGATCTGCTCGGCGACGACGTTCTCGCCGAAGCGCTGGAGCAACTTCTCGTGACCCCGGCGGGCGATCGCGCGGCCGAGGTCCAGGTCGAACAGGAATCGCTCGATGCCCCAGACGAGGCTCCCCTCGTTCGGGTAGACCAGGACGCTGTCGTGATCGTGCTCGAGGAGGGGGACGGCCGCTTCGTGAGTGGCCACGACCGGCCGACCGGCCGCCCAGGCGGCGAGGATCGGCCACCACGGGGTCGGCTCCCGGCTCGGGACGGCGACGATGTCGGCGGCCTGGATCAACTCGAAGAGCGGCGGGCCCTGGAGGTCGCCCGCGAACCGGATGGCGTGGTCGAGCAGCAGGTAGCGCGAGTACACGCGCATCGGCCAGTACTCCGAGCCCTGCCCCACGATGACCAGCCGCGCCTGCGTGTGGTTCTTGAGGATCGCCGGCATGGCCTTGACCAGCAAGTCGGCCCCGTACGCCGCCGCCAGGTCGCCGACGTACACGATCGTCGGGTCGATCGGCCCGACTTGGAACCGTGCCTTGACCGCGCCCGGGTCGAGGTCGTTCCGGAACAGGTGGACGGGGAACGGCATCCGGACGTCCTCGAGGCGCCCGGCGCACTCGGGCAGCACGCGGAGGGCGCAGTCGCGCGTGGACGCCTGGTGGACCAGGATCGTCCGGGCCTCGCGGAGCCCGGACAGCTCGATCTCGGCGATCTGACGGGCGGTCTCGCTGACGACGTCGGTGCGCTGCCATTCGAGCGAATGGTACTCGACGAGCACCTCGAGGCCGTGCATCGCCTTCAGGGTCAGCGCGGCCGGGACGGCGGACCAGTCGTGCGCCAGGAGGGTGACGCCCGCCGCTCCCAAGGGGAACGCGTTGCGGAAGGCTTCACAGTTGCGGCGGGTGAACTCCCGGACCGAGCCCAGCAGGTCGTCGTCGCCGCAGTCGCCGACTGCGTGGTTGTGGACGCCCGGCGCGCCCTCCGCGAACGGCCGGCGCCCGAACAGGTGGACGGGGGTCCCGCGTGCGGCCACCAGGCCGGCGACCCAGCTCACGTACTGGCCGACGAAGCCGTCGGGGTCCTCGTAGCAGAAGACCGCGAGGGCCGGCCCCCCCTCGGGGCGGTCGGCCGTGTCGGCGGGGTCTGGCGTGCGGAGATACTCGCCGAGGCGGTTCGGATGGGCCTGGGCCGGTGCGTCGTGTCCGGTGCCCTGATCGGCGAGGTAGTCGGCGGCCTCATCTTCAAGTTCCAGGGCCACCGCCGTTTCACTCCTCTCAACATCTTCCAGGGCCACCACCGTTTCACTCCTCTCAGCGATTGTTATGCTCATCAAATATGAATCTCACTAATAAATGGGTCAGTGTTGATCGACGCGGTGAACCGCCCGCAACGTTTCGGGTCCAGCCCCGGGACCGCCGCAGGTGAAGAACTGCTGGGCCGCCGCGATCCGGCCGGCGCATTCGGGCAGCCGGTGCCGCGCGATCTTCGCGGTGGACGCCCGGTGGACCAGGATGGTCCGGGCCTCGCGGAGCCCGGACAGCTCGATCTCGGCGATCTGCCAACTGATCTCGCCGCTCATGTCGCTGCGCTCCCATTCGAGGGAGTGGAACGACGCGACCGCCGGGAGGTCGCGGAGTGCGTGCAGGAGCGACAGGGTCGGCACGGCCGACCATTCGTAGCCCAGGAGGGTGACCCCCTCCGTCCCCGCGGGGAACTGGCGCAGGAAGGCGTTGGTGGCGCGGCGGGTGAACTCCTGGACCGAGCCGAGGATGCCCTCGCCGGCGCACTCGCCGACCGCGTGGGTGCGGACGCCCGGCTCGTCCCCCGGGAAGTGTCGGCGCGCGAACAGGTAGACGGTGGTCCCGTTCTCGGCCAGATCGGCGACCGTCTCGCTGACGTACCGGCCGATGAAGCTGTCGGGATCCTCGTAGCAGAAGGCCGCGAAGACGGCCTGTCCCACGGGACGGTCGTCCTCGTGCTCGGGCTCGGGTGCGGTGCTCGGGGCGTCGAGGAGGTCGTCGGCCGCGGCGTCGAGG